>JBGOXU010000127.1:0-4030 GCA_041479305.1 Dehalococcoidia bacterium | reverse complement strand
GGATGGGTGGATGGGGGGTGCTAAGTCCTTAGCACCGCGCCCAACTGCTTGTTCAGCCGCATCAGGATTTTGTCCTGCACGCTGTTGACCTCATCCTCGGTCAGGGTCTGCGTGGGCGACTGATAGACAATCCGGTAGGCGAGCGACTTCTTCCCCGGCGGCACCTGCTTCCCGGAGTAGACATCGAAAATTGCCGCCTGGGCGACCAGCGGGTAGCTCTTGAGAACGTCCAGCACCTGTTGGTGCGTCACCTTATCGTCCAGGACCAGCGCCAGGTCGCGTACAATGGCCGGGAAGCGGGGAATGGGCTGGTAGCGCTTAAGTCCGGTGGCGAAGGGGACGAGGTTATTGACCTTGATTTCAAAGAGATAAGCGTGCTCGGCAATGTCGAAGGCGGCGAGCACCTTGGGATGGACTTCCCCGACCACCCCAACCTTGCTCCCGTTGGCCACAATCGCCGCCTGGTTGGCCGGGTGCAGGCTTTCGTCGTTGCCCGGAAGGTAGCTCACCTCGATGTCCAGGTGCTTCAGCAGTCCCTCGACCGCCCCCTTGGCGTCAAAGAAATCGAAAGGCGCGCTGTCATCGAGCCAGACCTTGTTGACACTGGCGCTGCTCATCACCCCGCACAGCATCTCCGGCTCGTCCGGCAGGTCGCCGGGCTTCCTGACATAGACCCGGCCCATCTCGAACAGCCGGACGCGGCCTTCCTCGTGCCGTCGGTTTGCCGCCAGCATTGCCAGCAGGCCGGGACGGAGGGTGGGGCGCAGATACTCCAACTCGGCGGTCATCGGATTGAGCAGTCGCAGTGGCGCTGGCTCGATTGGGTGCGGGTCCGGCATCACCTTGTTCATAAGGTCTGCGCCGATGAGTGTGAAGTTGATGACCTCGTTGAAACCGAAGCCGGCCAGGCTCGACCGCAGGTCTTCTTTTAAACCCACGATTGGCTCCGGGTTCTGGGGAGGGACCTGTCCGCTGAGCATCGTGGTGGGCAGTTTGTCATAGCCGATGATGCGGGCGACCTCTTCCACAAGGTCGATAGGCAGGTTGACATCGCCGCGCCAGTAGGGCGGGACGGCGGAGACTTCAGTCGCCGAGGTTGGCTTACACTCAAACCCCAGCGAAGTTAGAGTTGACATAATCTGGTCGACACTGTACTCAATGCCCAGGTTCTTCTTCACCAGGTCGGTGGTGAGAATAAGGGGAGTAGGCTCTTGCCTGCCGGGGTAGGCATCAGCCATGCCCCGGGCCGCTTTGCCACCAGCCGTTTGGATAATCAGTTGAGTCGCTCTCTCGATGGCGGGGATGGTCATCCCGGGCTGGATGCCCCGCTCGAAGCGCAGGCGGGCTTCACTGGGCAGGCTCAGTTTGGCGCCGGTGTAGTGGATGCTGGCGGCGTTGAAATTGGCGCTCTCCAGAAGGATGGTGGTGGTGCTTTTGCCGACCTCGCTGTTGGCGCCGCCCATGATGCCGGCAATGGCCACGGCGCGCCCGGCGTCGGCGATGACAAGCATATCGTTGGACAGGGTTCGCTCGACTCCGTCCAGGCTCATCAGCTTTTCGCCTGGCTTTGCCCGGCGCACGATAATCTTCTTGCCCGCAATCAGCTCATAGTCGAAGGCATGCAGGGGCTGGCCGTACTCCAGCATCACGTAGTTGGTTACATCGACGACGTTATTGATGGGGCGCATGCCGCACTGCTGGAGCCTCTGCTGCATCCAGGCGGGGGATTCGCCGATTTTGACGCCGGTGATGAGGGTGGCGCAGTACCGCGCGCACAGGTCCGGGTCGGTAATTTCCACGGAGATGTACTTGCCGATGGGCGCGTCCGTCTCTTCGTAGCGGATATCCGGTATCTTGACCGTCTTGCCGGTGAGTGCCGCCGCTTCTCTCGCCACGCCGATGACGCACAGGCAGTCAGGTCGATTGGGGGTCACTTCAAGGTCCAGAACATAGTCGCCGAGGTACTCCGCCAGCGGCGTTCCAACGGGCGCATCCGGCGGCAGGACGAGGATTTCAGTGTGGTTGTCGGAAATCCCCAGCTCTTTCTCGGAGCAGACCATCCCACTCGACTCGATGCCGCGGATTTGGGCCGGCTTGAGGCGGGAAAGCTGTCCGGTGTGCCCGTCGATGAGCTCGGCGCCGACCCTGGCGAAGGCAATCTTATCACCGACCTTAAGGTTGGGCGCGCCGCAGACTACCGACTGCTTTTCCGTGCCCAAATCGACAGTCGGCAGGTGAAGGCGGTCGGCGTTGGGGTGGGGGTTAACGGCCACAATCTGCCCGACAAAGACGTTGGTCCAGTTGCCCTTCCCCACGGGCGTCGCCAGCGTCTCGAAGCCAGCTAGCGTGATTTTGCCGGCAAGCTCGGCGGGCCGCAGGTCGATGTCAACGTATTCCTTGAGCCACTTGAACGGGACTTTCATCTTAGAACTGCCTCAATAACCTCAGGTCGCCGCCATAGAGCAGGCGGATGTCATCAATGCCGTAGCGGAGCATGGGCAGACGGTCAATGCCCATGCCGAAGGCAAAGCTCTGGTATTTCCTGGGGTCGATGCCGCCCCGCTCCAGCACGCAGGGGTGGGTCATCCCCGCCCCCAGGATTTCAATCCAGCCGCTTTCGCCGCAGAGGCGGCAGCCCTTGCCGGAGCAGACCAGGCACTCGATTGCCATTTCCACACCCGGCTCGACGAAGGGGAAGTAGTCGCAGCGGAAGCGCACCTTTCTCTCCGGACCGAAGAAACGGCGGGCAAACTCAAAGAGGGTGCCTTTCAAATCAGCCATCGTGATATTCTTATCGACGGCGAGGGCGTCAATCTGGTGAAACATCGGGACGTGGGTGGCATCGCTCGCCTCGTAGCGGTAGACCTTCCCCGGCTCGATGACGCGTATGGGCGGCTTCATTCTCTCGATGACGCGGGCAGTGACGGAGGTGGTGTGAGTGCGCAAGAGCATCTGGCGGTCCTTGCCCTCCGCCTTGAAATCGAGCCAGGAGCTGGACATCGTATCGCGCGCCGGGTGCTCCTTGGGGATGTTCAGCGCCTCGAAGTTGTAATAGTCCCACTCCACCTCGGGTCCTTCGACAATCTGGAAGCCCATCGATTTGAAGATATCGCAGATTTCGTTCATCGTCTGGGTGATGGGATGGAGGTGGCCAACGGGGAGGGGACGGCCGGGCAGGGTAATATCGATGACTTCTTTGCGGGCGTGCTGGGTAATCCTGACCTCGAGGAGCGTCTGCTCCTTTGCCATGAGCTTCTCTTCGAGGTCGGTCTTGACCTCGTTGGCGAGGGCGCCCACGGTCTTTCTCTCTTCCAGGGACAGGGTTGCCAGACCGCGCAGGATGCCGGTCAACTCGCTTTTCTTGCCCAGGTAGCGGACGCGCCAGGCATCAAGATCCTTAGCGTTGTCAATGCTCTCCAGTTCCCGGAGGGCTCTGGCTTTTAGTGCTTCAATCTGCGATTGCATTTTCTTGTTTGAAGTAACCTGTTCTGGATTATAGGTCATCGATTGCTTGGCGGTCAACTTACTTAAGGGACCCTCAATCCGTGAGTCCAGATACAAAAGGTTCGCCTAAAGGGTTGTGATGTCATTGCTTCGTCCCGATTCCTCCGATTTCATCGGAGTCCCGTATGCTAATCGGGACATCGGGGCTCGCAATGACGTTATGGGCTTGTCCAAGAATATCCACCGATTACGGGGGCCCCTATCCCCTTAGTCCCTTTCCCTCCTTCGTAGAAGGATGTGGGGAAGGGGAAAATTGGAAGAGGGGCTGACGCCCCTCTTAGACGCCCCGCTTTTTGTGGAGAATTGTTCCCCCTTCCCTTTTAAGGGAAGGGGGCTAGGGGTTCACCCAGAAGGGTTCAGTTCTGGTGACATCACTGGAACCATCACTGGAACCACTCTGAAGGGGATGGGTTCTCCAAAAGTCATCTCCCCTCTCCTTTAAGGAGAGGGGCCAGGGGCCTGCCCCGTACTTGATACGGGGGTGAGGTCTATTAAGGTGCGCTGGCGATACAAAAACTTTCCCCTC
>JBGOXU010000126.1:0-4039 GCA_041479305.1 Dehalococcoidia bacterium | reverse complement strand
TCATTTCTGAAGTTGTCTAATCCAAAGACTGAATCCATCAGCATCTTTAGATAATGACTAGCGGAAGAATCACAATGTAAATAAATTGAACCCGTGTGGCTTAATACTCTGCGCAGTTCAACTAACCTGATTGCCATCATTCCCAGATAGGCAGCCATACTTCTTGAAGCTTTATCTTTGCGCGCGCCTAGCCCGCTGATAAACTCGGCGATGTCCGGTGAATCAGTGCTCAGTTCCCTCAACGCCTGGGCGGAAGCCTCGTTATCCCATTTCCACGTGTCGTCAAAAGCCCTCAATTGCGCGGGTGATTCCTCACCGCTTGGCTCATTGAAAATCACATTATAATCGGCATTGCTATTGAAGGGCGGGTCAAGATAAATCAGGTCGACCGACTCGTTGGGGAAATGGTCGTGGTTGCGCAGCCAGACCAGATTATCGCCATAGTAAAGCTTATTGGGCGCCATAGTTACGCTTATTATACACCATTTTGGCACCTATTGAACCTCCCTTCCCTGCCTGCTATAATTCGCTCGATGATTATTGATTTCCACACCCACATCTTCCCTCCCAAAATCAATCAGGACCGCCTGCGCCATATTGACCGCGACCCGCTTTTCGCCCTGCTCTACTCCCGCCCGCAGGCCAAACTCGCCACCGCCGAGGAGCTAATCGATAGCATGGACAAAACGGGAGTCGAGATTTCGGTAATCATCAACGCCGGCTGGACCACCAATGAGCTTTGCCGTGAGACCAACGACTATATCCTGGAATCCATCGCCCGCTACTCCAAACGGCTCATCGGCTTCTGCACCGTCCAGCCCAAATCGATTGACGCCGCCGTCGCCGAAATCGAGCGCTGCGCCAGAGCCGGCGCCAGGGGCATCGGCGAGATGCGCCCGGACATCCAGTCGTTCGACCTGACTGACGAAGAGGTAATGACGCCCTTCGTTGCCGCCCTGCGAAAGCACAAGCTCATCCTGCTCACCCACGCCTCCGAGCCGGTCGGCCACGATTACCGCGGCAAGGGCGCCATCACGCCGGACGTCCTCTATCCCTTCAGCACCCGCTACCCAGATGTTCCCCTCGTCTGCGCGCACTGGGGCGGCGGCCTCCCCTTCTACGCCCTGATGCCCGAGGTCAAGCAGGCGATGAAGAACGTCTACTTCGATACCGCCGCCTCCCCCTTCCTCTACAGCCCCCAAATCTACCGTCGCGTCGCTGATCTGGTCGGCGCCGATAGAATCCTTTTCGGCACGGACTATCCCCTCCTCTCCCCCACCCGCCTCCTCGATGAGATTAATACGACGGATTTGTCCGAAGCCGAAAAGCGACTCATCCTTTCCGAAAATGCCCGCCGACTGCTCGGGCTTGGGAGTTGAGTATGGAAGAAATCCGCTCCTTTATTGCCATCGAGCTGCCCGATGAGCTGAAGGCGGCGCTGACCAGGCTCCAGGCACAACTTAAGGCCAATGACCCACCCTCCGTCAAGTGGGTCGACACCTCCAGCATTCACCTCACACTCAAGTTCCTCGGCAACGTCACCTTCAAGCAAATCGAGGAAATCACCCGGGCGATGGCGAAAGCCGCCGCCGGCATCTCGCCCTTTCGCCTCGAGGTCAAAGATTTGGGCGTCTTCCCTGGACCCACAAGGGTGCGGGTGGTCTGGGTGGGTCTGGGCGGGGAAATCGACCGGCTCACTCAGCTCCAGGAGAAAATCGAGGCCAACGTCGCCCCCCTCGGCTTCCCCCCGGAGGGACGTCCCTTCACTCCCCACCTCACCTTGGCCCGCGTCCGGGAGCAGGCCACGCCCCAGGAAAGGGAGAGCCTGGGACAACTCATTACGAACACCAAAGTTACCATAGACTATGCCTTCACCGTCGATTCCGTCAACCTGATACGGAGCATCCTCTCCCGCGAAGGCGCCCTCTACAGTCGCCTTGCCACCGTCCCGCTTAAACCCTTCGGCCAGACCAGGATGGGGCTTTAGCACTTTGTGTCTGAAGTGCGGTGCGGAATTACAGGAAATCCTGAACTCTAAATCCTAAGCACTAAACAAATCCAAAATTCTAATGCTCAAAACGCGCCCGAGAACCCGGAGACCAGCACCGTGCTTCTACACCCTTCAACTCATGACCGAGTTTTGGTCGTTTTGATTTTGAACGCTTTGATATTGTTTAGGATTTCGTGCTTAGTATTTAGGATTTCCCTCAAACGCCCACTAGAACCGGGGCGTCTGAGAGGGGCGCCGGCCCCTCTTTTCCAATTTTCCCCTTCCCCACACCAATTACCTTCCTTTTCTCGACCCGGGGAAGGGGAAGCAAAGGGGATAGGGCACCTTAACAAATTCCGGTGCGTTTCAGCCGTGTCCGGATTCGCAGAAATCGCCCTTGTCAACCCATAGCTATTGATGTATACTAAGGTGAACTTTGGTTGGGAGGAGGACGAAATCCCCATGGAAGCAATCAGTTTCCCCAAGTGCCAGAAGTGCGGCACTGGCGACCTGGTACCCCTCTCCGATTTCGGCAGTCAGGGGGCCCCGATTTGGTATAAGGCCTGGGTCTGCACCAACCCGGAGTGCGGCTTCAACCTCAAAATTCGGAACGGCGATGTCTACCTCAACGAGCCCATTATGAGCGGCGCGTTGCATAACGCCCGGGTCCGCTAGGACGGGCCACCCTAAAACAAAGCGTAGGGGTTGAACGTGCTTCCTCAGATAACCCATTTGAAGGGGGTAGCACTCGACCTGCTGTTTCCACAGCGCTGCGTCGGCTGTGGCAAATGGGGCAGTTTTATTTGTCCCTCCTGCCGCCAGTCCCTGCCCCACATCGAACATCCCATCTGCCCTAAATGCGGGCGACCTCAACCCTCCGGTATCCTCTGCTCCGGTTGCCTTAGCTGGCAGGCCAATATCGATGGCATCCGCTCCCCTTTTCGATTCGATGACGCCGTGCGCAAAGCCATCCACGAGCTAAAATACCAGAACCTGAGAGCCATCGCCGCACCGCTGGCGGAACTGCTCAGCGAATACCTCGCCGCCAGTCCGGTTCCGGCCGATGTGCTCATACCGGTGCCCCTCCACCCCAGACGACGGCGCGAGCGCGGCTACAATCAGTCGGAGTTGCTGGCGCGGGAACTGGGCAAGCTGAGCCGATTACCCATCGTGACCGACTGCCTCATCCGAGAGCGGAACACGCCGCCGCAAGCGCGCACCTCAAGCGTTGAGGAAAGAAGGCGCAATATTGCAAAAGCCTTCGTTTGCCTTGATAATAGAATAAGGAGCAAAAGAGTATTGGTCATTGATGATGTCTCCACGTCAGGGGCCACGCTTGACGCCGCCGCCGCCGCGCTCAAATCAGCGGGGGCAAGCTCGGTGTGGGGACTGACCGTGGCTCGTGAAGTTTAGAGAAAGGGGTAAAAGATGGACCTACAGATTGCCTCCAAGAACATTGACATGACGCCAGCACTGCGCCAGTACGTCGAGCGAAAGATTGGCAAATTCACCCGCCATCTACCCAGCATTCTTGAGTCGAAAGTGGAAATCACCGCTGAAGGCACGAAATCGCCCCAGCAGCGTTTCCTGGTCCGGGTAACGGTCAACCCAAAGGGCACCGTTCTGCACGGCGAAGAACGGGCCGACGATGTGTTCGCCGCCATCGACCGCGTTGCCGATGTCATGACCCGCCAACTGGAGCACTTCAAAGGCAAACTCTATGAGAAGGGACGCGGGACTTCCTTTATTCGCAGTAAGACGGAGACGCCCATCGCTGAAGCCACACCTGAAATCGAAATCGAACGCCCCGTCCTCAAACCGACGTCGGTTGCCGATGCCACCGACCAGCTCGAGTTCTCCGGACAGACCTTCTTCCTTTTCCTGAACCCGGAGACCAAAGAGGTCAATCTCATCTACAAACGTAGGAACGGCAACTATGCCGTAATTCAGCCGGAAATAGCATAGGGAGTAACGATGTTCTTCACGTATCCGGGCGACTTCACCCGCATCGACTACAAGCCCGGGGAGAAGGCGGAGTACGTCTGGGGT
>JBGOXU010000125.1:0-4060 GCA_041479305.1 Dehalococcoidia bacterium | reverse complement strand
GGAAGACCTGCGCGTCGTCTTCATCAAGCTGGCCGACCGTCTCCACAACATGCGCACCCTGGACGCCCTGGCGCCGGACAAACAGCGCATCATCGCCCAGGAAACGCTCGATATTTACTCGCCGCTGGCGCACCGCCTCGGTATCTGGGAGCTTAAATGGCAGCTGGAGGACCTGGCTTTCCACTGCCTGGAGCCAGACAAGTACCGCTGGATTGCCGAGATGGTGGCGACCAAGCGCGTCCAGCGCGAACGCTTCATCACCCACGTCATCGGCACTTTGAAGGCGGAGTTTGAAAAGGACGGTCTACGGGCCGATATTTCCGGACGGCCCAAGCATATCTACAGCATCCACCAGAAGATGGAGCGCTACGCCGCCCTGGGCAAGCGCTTCGACGATATTCACGATTTGCTCGCTCTCCGCGTGCTGGTGGCCACCGTGCCGGACTGCTATCATGCCGTGGGTATTGTCCACAACATCTGGCATCCCCTCCCCGATGAGTTCAACGATTATATTGCCAACCCCAAGCCCAACGGCTACCAGTCAATCCACACCACGGTGATGTGCCTCGGCACCACCCCTCTTGAAGTCCAGATACGCACGCGGGATATGCATTATGTTGCCGAATACGGTGTCGCCGCGCACTGGCGCTACAAGCAGGGGCAGGCCGGCGATATTAAGTTCGAGGAAAGAGTCGGCTGGCTCCGACAGCTCATCGAGTGGCACCGGGAACTGAGCGGGGCGGAAGAGTTCCTCGAGTCGGTCAAGACGGACATCTTCATCGACCAGGTTTTTGTCTTCACGCCCAAAGGCGAGATTAAGGACCTGCCCAAGGGCTCCACCCCTCTCGATTTCGCCTACCGCATCCACTCCGAGTTGGGGCACCGCTGCATCGGCGCCAAGGTGAACGGCAAGCTCGTGTCGCTGAACTACGCCCTGAAGAATGGCGATGTCGTTCAGATTATGACCACCAAAGCCGCCAAGGGTCCGAGCCGCGACTGGCTCAGTCCGCACCTGGGCTACATCAAGACCTCCCAGGCCAAGGAGAGAATCCGCCAGTGGTTCAAGAGGCAGGAGCGGACGGAGAACATCGAGCGCGGCCGGCAGATGCTGGACAAAGAGCTCAAGCAGATGGGCATCGAAATTGACCGCGATGAGCTGGCGAAGATGTTCAGCTATCCCAACACCGACGATTTCCTGGCGGCGATTGGCTATGGGGGTGTCTCCACCACCCAGGTTACCGGCAAGCTCGCCGCCCGTCAGGAGCCGCCCAAATTGCCGACCGGAGCGGCGCCGCAAAAAGTCGCTCCCACCTCCGGCGTCTATGTTCTTGGTATGAGCGACCTGGTGACCCACATCGCCGGGTGCTGCCATCCCCTGCCCGGAGAAAAGATAATCGGCTATATCACCCGCGGTCGGGGGGTGACAATTCACCGTCAGGACTGCTATAATGTTCTTCACGAGGATGAGAAAGACCGTCTCATCCCGGTGCAGTGGGGTAAGGCGGAAGCCCTCTATCCCGCCCATATTCAGGTTGAGGCTTGGGATAGGGTGGGGCTGATGCGGGATATCACCACCGTGGTCGCCGAGGAAAACGTCAATATCGACTCGGTGAACCTGGAGAGCCACGGCAACCATACCGTATCGACCTCGCTGGTGGTGGAGACGGCGGGTTTAGCCCAGTTGAGCCGGCTCCTGAAGCGAATTGAAGCGATTCGAGGCGTCACCGCGGTTACCCGGATGGGTGACGGCGCCTCGTTAAAAAGCGAAGGCAAGACTCTCTCGTCGGACGGAAACAAAAGAGGGTCAAAGAAATAGTTTGAAGGGGGGACCAGATTGCCAAATACTAAATCAGCAATCAGGCAGGACAGACTAAACGAAACGCGGGAAGCCCGCGGCAAAGGGGTGCGCAGTCAGACTAAGACCACCATCACCAAGGCGGAGAAGCTCCTCTTTTCCGGCGAGGTGGACAAGGCGAAGGAAGCCGTTGCCGCCGCCATCAGCGCGCTGGACAAAGCCGCCGTGAAGAAGATTATCCACCCGAAGAACGCCGCCCGCCGCAAGTCCCGACTGATGAAGAAGCTCAACCAGGCGTCTGCCGCGGCCGCCGCGGCGCCCAAACCTGAGACCAAAAAAGCGAAGTAATACCAGTTCCGATGGCGTAGCCTATTGAGGGAGGGTTCAAGCCCTCCCTTTGATTTGAGCGGGCCGCTGTCATTCTGAAGGAGCGCAGCCACAAAAGTCATTCTGAACGGAGTGAAGAATCTCAAGGAGAGATACTTAGCTTGTCTGGGACTGTGTGGAGAGCTGTGCTTGAGACCCTTCACTGAGTTTATCCTGAGCCGGAGCGAAGGGCTCAGGGTGACAGAAACCTAAGTGTCATTCTGACCCCGATGCAAATCGGGGGAAGAATCTCAGGGATTGATTGAGATTGCCACCCCGATTACCATCGGCGCTCCTCGCAATGACATTTGGGACTGTGTGACAGAGCCAGAACCATTACACGGGGGAGTGGCGAGGAACAGGCTACAGGTGTATAATGCTGTGGCAAATCCGATTGAACTTTGAAGGAGGCTCAACGTGTCTTCAATCTATTCCGGTTTCGAAGGCAAGAAAGCCCTGGTAACCGGTGGGGGGCGGGGACTGGGCAAAGCCATCTGCCTGGCGCTGGCGAAGGAAGGCGTCGATATCGCCACGACTGACCTGCAGGGCGCCGACCAGACCGCCGCCGAAATCAAGAAGCTCGGCCGGAAGGCGCTGGCGTTCAATGCCAATGTCCTCAAGGAAGAAGAGGTCAAGGCAATGGTCGATAAAATCGCGGCCCAGTGGGGCGGCATCGATATCCTGGTCAACAACGTCGGCGGCGACCATGCTTACCTGCTCGAGGATATGCCCGTCTCGGAGTGGGATTGGACGATGAACATCTGTATGAAGGGGCTTTTCCTCTGCACCAAGGCCGTGGCTGAGGTGATGAAGAAGCGGGGCGGTGGCAAGATTATCAACATCGCCTCGCTGGCCGGGGTCAGGATGACGATGGTGGGCGGCATCGCCTATAGCGCGGCCAAGGCGGGGGTCATCGGCTTCACGCGACACGCCGCTTTTGAGCTGGGTCCTTTCAAAATTAATGTCAATGTCGTGTGCCCCGGTATGACGATGACCGAGGTGGTGGAATCCCGGCTGACCGCCGAGAGCAAAGAAAGGACCCTCAAGGCAACCCCTCTGCGCGACCTGCTCCGTCCCGAGGACCAGGCGGATGCCGTGGTCTTCTTCGCTTCCGACCGCGCCCGTATGATTACCGGACAATTTATCGTGGTGGATGGCGGTGTGAGCATACCCATCGGCTCCATCGAGTGGGAGAACTTCTACGCCCTGCGCAAGCAGTGGCTGAAAGAGAAGCGGTGGGAGGGCAAGGAAACGTCTCTGTAGAGTGTCGTTGCGAACAAAGCGAAGCAATCTACTTTCATTCTGTCATTCTGAGAGAGTCCCGATGAAATCGGGACGACCGAAGAATCCGTGTCCCAGACTATGGAATGGATTCTTCGCTGCGCTCAGGGTGACAATAATAGTCAGGCTCTGAATTATCAAGAAGCGGAGCGTTAAGAGGGGCGCTAGCCCCTCTTGAATAAAAACTCCCCCTTCCCTCAGGGAAGGGGGTCAGGGGTTCACCCAGAAGGGTTCAGTTCTGGTGACATCACTGGAACCACCCTGAAGGGGATGGGCATTGACTGCAATCAGACTCTGGCACAGCAGAGCCACTTCTGTTCTCGAAACAAAGGCGTGCCCCTGGAATAAGAGGGGCTGCCCTAGACTGCCTTCAGATCCTCCCATACCACATCCTGCAAATTGAACACCGGCCCGTCCTTGCACACCTGCTTGAGACCGTTCCGGGTCTTGACGGTGCAGGCGTAGCAGACCCCGATACCGCACCCCATCCGCATCTCCAGCGAAATCTGGACGGGTTTGTCCTTCAGCAAGCCCGAGTGCTTGGCGAGCATATCGCGGTACATCCCCAACGGCCCGCAGGCGAAAACCTGGTCCTTCGGCTGAAGGAGGAACTTGGGC
>JBGOXU010000124.1:0-4089 GCA_041479305.1 Dehalococcoidia bacterium | reverse complement strand
GTGGATGACGGCGCCGACCTGGTCACCACGCTCCACACGAAGCGCATCGAGCTCATCTCGGGCGTTATCGGCGGCACCGAGGAGACGACCACCGGCGTCATCCGCCTGCGCAGTATGGAGAAAGCCGGTAAGCTGAAATACCCCATCATCGCCGTCAATGATGCTAAGACCAAGTACCTCTTCGATAACCGCTACGGCACGGGCCAGAGCACCATCGACGGCATCACCCGGGCGACCAACATCCTCTGGGCGGGGAAGAAGGTCGTCGTCTGTGGCTACGGCTGGTGCGGCCACGGCATCGCGATGAGAGCCAAAGGATTAGGCTCCCACGTCATCGTGGCGGAAGTCGAGCCGGTCCGGGCGCTGGAAGCGGTGATGGACGGTTTCCAGGTGATGCCGCTCATTGACGCCGCCCGAGTCGGCGATATTTTCATCACCGTGACCGGCGATAAAAGCGTCATCGATAGGGGACACCTCCAGGTGATGAAAGACGGTGCGATTCTGGCCAACAGCGGCCACTTCAACGTGGAAATCAATATCCCGGCGCTGGAAGCGCTCTCCAAGAACGAGCGGGAGGTTCGTCCTTACGTTGACGAATACACCCTGGCGGACGGGCGTCGTCTGTACCTGCTGGGGGAGGGGCGGCTCATCAACCTCGCGGCGGCGGAAGGACATCCAGCCAGCGTGATGGATATGAGCTTTGCCAACCAGGCGCTCTGCCTGGAACACCTGGCCAAGAACAAAGGCAAGCTCGGCGCCAGAGTCTATCCGGTGCCTGAGGAAATCGATAAAGAAGTTGCCCGACTCAAGCTCCAGGCGATGGGCATCAGGATTGACACTCTGACGCCGGAGCAGAAGCGGTATCTTACCAGCTGGGAAGAGGGGACTTAGCCAACCATGTGTTCTCCTCTCCCTCGATGGGAGAGGTCAGGGCTTGCCCTGAGCGAAGCGAATGGGTGAGGGTGAAAAGGCTCCATTGCCCCCTCACCTTAATCCTCTCCGTTCGGCTGAGCTCACGGCGAAGCCCGCAAAGGGGCGAGGAGATTTCTTTTCAAGGTGAAGTAGTATGGGTGATTCCGAACACAAAGTTGTCACCACGAGTTGTCAGTACGACTGCGGTGGTCGCTGTCTTCTGAAAGTCCACGTGGAGAATGGCAAAATCACCCGTATTGACACCGATGACGGCAAAATGCCCTATCTGAAAGCCTGCGCCAGGGGTCTCGCGCAAAAAGAAGTTGTCTATGCCAAAGACCGCCTGACACGGCCGTTGAAAAGAGCCGGGGAGCGGGGCAGCGGCCAGTTTGAACCCATCTCCTGGGACGAGGCGCTGGACACAGTGGCTAGAAAGCTCAAAGAGGTTAAGGAGCGGTATGGCTCCAGTTCTATTTTCCTTATGGACCATTTCGGTTCAGTCAGTCCATTACACGGGGCTAAGAAAGCGGGCCGCCGCTTTTTCTCTCTGTTTGGCGGTTGCATCACCTGGTGGGGCAGCGCTTCCAATGAAGCCGCTGTGTTTTCGTCGCTGGCTACCTTTGGCACGGACTTCAACGGTGCCAGCCGGGACAATTTTCTCCACACCAAACTGATTATCATGTGGGGCTGGAATCCCATTGCCACGCGATTCGGCTCGGAGACCGGCTATTACCTGAACGAAGCGCGGAAAAAGGGCGTCCGAATCATCTGCGTCGACCCTCGGTACACCGTCTCGGCAAAAGCTCTGGCCGACCAGTGGATAGCGGTGCGTCCCGGCACTGACGCCGCCATGCTGATTGCGATGGCGTATGTCCTGATTGATGAAAACATATATGACCATCACTTCATCGAGACTTATACCTCCGGCTTCGAGAAGTTCCGTGACTACGTGATGGGTCGCGAGGACGCAGTGCCCAAGACGTCTTCCTGGGCGGAAGCCATCACCGGCGTGCCTGCCGCCACGATAACACAACTGGCACTGGAATATGCCACGACCAAACCCGCCGTCCTGTTCGCCAGTTGGGCGCCGGGGAGGTCTGCCTTCGGCGAGCAGTACCATCGTGCGGCCAGCACCCTGGCGGCGATGACGGGCAACATCGGCATCACCGGCGGGTATGCCGCCGGCGGCTCCGGTCGCATCCCGCTGGGTTACCTGGGCAAGACGTTTTCCGCGCCGGACGGTCCGTTCCCCACAGTCCATATCACCAAAGTTTTTGACGCCCTTCTGAGAGGGAAGACCGGCGGCTATCCCTGCGATATCAAACTGCTCTATATCGTGGGCTGCAATATGCTGACCCAGTTCTTGAATGCCAACAAAGGTGTCGCCGCGCTCAAATCGCCCGAGTTCACGGTGATACACGAGCGCTTCCTGACGCCCACCGCCCGCTACGCCGACGTTATCCTGCCGGTAAGCACCGCTCTGGAGCGGGTGGATATCGGTCAGCCGTGGCTGGGCGGGTCTTACTTTATTCACATGGACAAAGCCATCGAACCGGTGCCGGAAACGAAGTCGGACCTGGCCATCTTCACGGAATTGGCTTCGCGACTGGGCATTCCCGATTACAACAATAAGTCGGACGAAGAGTGGCTCAGGGAGTTCGTCGCGGCGACGCCTGATTTGCCGGACTACGAGACCTTCCAATGCGAGGGAGTCCATCGCGTCAAGCTCGACCGGCCGTGGGTCGCCTTCCGCGAGCAGATTGAAGACCCGGCTCACCACCGTTTCCCGACGCCCTCGGGCAAAATCGAAATCTACAGCCAGAAGCTCGCCGAGATGAATAACCCTTCTATTCCCCCGATACCCAGGTATATTGAGGCGTGGGAAGGGCATAGCGACCCGGTCAGGGAGAAGTACCCGTTTCAGATGGTCAGCCCGCACGCCAGATTGAGAGTCAACTCCACCCTGGACAATATCCCCCGTCTGAAAGCCTCGGCTGATGACAGTCTCTGGCTGAGCCCGGCTGATGCGCAAGCACGAGGTATCAGAAATGGCGATAAAGTCAGGGTGTATAATGAGAGAGGCCAGCTCGTTGTAAAGGCTAAGGTCACCGGGCAGATTATGCCCGGGGTGGCCAGCCTTGACGCCGGCATCTGGTTTACGCCGGACGGCAAAGGCGCTGACCTCGCTGGCTGTGTCAATGTACTGACGAGAGACCAGGCGTCGCCGGGGGGTGCTTTTGCCTGTAATAGCTGTCTCGTTCAGATAGAGAGACTTGACGAATGATTACCCGTCAAGTAATGTAGGTCAAAGAAAGGAAGGAAAGATGGCCACTGCGAACAATTTTGCCTGCTCGCCTTACTACATGTTCACCTCGGAGTCGGTCTGCGAAGGGCACCCCGACAAAATCTGCGACCAGGTGGCGGATGCGGTTTTGGACGTTATCATCAAAGATGACCCCATGGCGCGCGTTGCCTGTGATGTGGGAGTAACAAATGGTCTCCTTTTCGTCATGGGTGAGATTACCACGAAAACTTATGTGGAAATCCCGCAGGTGGCGCGCAGCGTTATCCGGGATATCGGCTATGTGAAACCGGAATACGGATTTGAGTACCGCACCTGTGGTGTTATTGTTTCCATCAACCAGCAGTCGCCGGACATTTCTCTGGGTGTCAGCAAGTCCCGCGAGGCTAAGGCGGGTTCGAAAGACAAGTATGACGCGCTTGGCGCCGGCGACCAAGGTATGATGGTCGGCTTTGCCTGCAATGAAACGCCGGATTTCATGCCGCTGACAATTTCCCTCTCTCACAAGCTTACCCAGCGTCTGGCTGAAGTAAGAAAGAAACAGGTTATACCTTACCTTCGGCCCGATGGGAAGTCGCAGGTGACGGTCGTTTATGAAAGAGGTGTTCCCAAACGCATTGATTCGGTTGTCATTGGCTGTCAACATGATGATACCGTCACGCATGAACAGATTACACAGGATGTCCTCAAAGATGTCATCAAACCCATCGTCCCGGCAAAATACCTGGATAACGCTACTAATTACTACGTGAACGCCACGGGGCGCTTCGTGGTTGGCGGGCCGGTGGCCGACAGCGGATTTAGCGGGCGGAAAATCCTGGTCGACACGTATGGCGGTGTAGCGCGGCATGGCGGTGGCGCCTTCTCCGGCAAAG
>JBGOXU010000123.1:0-4132 GCA_041479305.1 Dehalococcoidia bacterium | reverse complement strand
GCGGTATGATGAAAGTCGGCATCCCGGACTACCGCCTGCCCCCCGAGAAACTTGAGGCGGAAATCAATGACATCAGGGCAGCCGGTGTCGATATTAAGCTGAACACCAGGATTGAATCCCTGGATGAGCTTCTCAAGAAAGGCTACAATGCCGTCTTCGTCGCGCCCGGCGCCCATAAGGGTCTCAAACTGGGCGTGAAGGGTGAAGAGAACAAAGGCGTCATCGATGGCGCCACTTTCCTGCGCGAGGCCAAACTCGGCAAGGCCGGCGTTGGCGAGAAGGTGGCCATCGTCGGCGGCGGCAACGTCGCCATCGATGCCGCCCGGACCGCCGTCCGGCTCGGCGCTAAGAAAGTCTGCATCGTCTACCGCCGCACCCGCGCCGAGATGCCCGCCAGCCCCGAGGAAGTGGAAGGCGCCCTGGAAGAGGGTATCGAGATAATGTTCCTGGCCGCTCCGGTCAAGATTGACCCGGATGCTGGCAAACTCAAAATGACCTGTGTTAAAATGGAGCTTGGCGAACCGGATGCCAGCGGGCGGCGTCGCCCGGTGCCGATTAAGGGTAGCGAGTTCCCCACGGAGTACGATACCGTAGTCGCCGCCATCGGACAGATGCCGGATATACCGACTGGCTTCAACCTTAAGGTCGATAGGGGCAATATCATCAAGGCTAATCCCGATACTCTCGCCACCAATTTGCCGGCAGTCTGGGCGGGTGGCGATGCGGTCAGCGGTCCCGCTTCGGTCATCGAAGCTATTGCCGCCGGCCGGAAAGCCGCCTCGGAAATCGACCGGTATCTTGGCGGCACGGGAGATATCGAGGAAATACTGGAGCCGAAACGCCAATATAACCCGTGCGTGGGCAAAGAAGAGGGCTACTACCACTGGGAGCGCGCTAAAATGCCCGCCCTGGCGCCGGAACAAAGAGTCAAGAGCTTCGTTGAAGTCGAGCTTGGCTTTGCAGAGCCGGCGGCGCTCAAAGAAGGCCGGCGCTGTTTACAATGCGCCATGAGGAAACTCATCAAGCCGCCGCCACTGCCGCCGAAGAAGAGCAAGAGCAAGTTCCTGAAGCGCAAATTGGCCGCTCTAAGCTAATCGCCCGCGCCTAGAACTGAGAAACATAGTGCCAGACGAGATAACCGCAATTCTGTCCCGCCACACCGGACAGAAAGATGAGCTCATTCCCATTTTACAGGAAGTCCAGGAGGAGCTTGGCTACCTGCCCGCCGACGCGATGCGAAAGGTAGCCAAATTTTTGCGCGTCACGGAAAACACCGCCTTCGGCGTGGCCACGTTCTACGCCCAGTTCCGTTTCCACCCGCGGGCCAAGAACAGAGTCACAGTCTGCCGTGGTACCGCCTGCCACGTCCGGGGTTCACCTCGCATCGTTACCGAGGTGGAGAAACTGCTGGGCATCAAGCCAGGCGAGACCACCAGCGACCTTGAGTGGGGGCTGGAGACGATTGCCTGCTTTGGTTCCTGCGCCCTGGCGCCGGTGATGGTGGTCAATGGCAACGTCTACGGCCGGATGACGCCCGCCAGAGTCGCCGAGATTCTCGGCAAAAAGAAGTAATTAGTCAGGGAAAAACTATGGCTATGACCTATGAAGAATTGAAACAGCGAGCCCTGGCGGAGTGGCAAGCTCTGGAGAAGAGCCACCAGCCGCGTATCGTCATCGGCTCGGGGACCTGCGGACGCGCCGCCGGCGCCTTCGCCGTGCTCGATGCCATCAACAACAAGCTCGCTCAGAAGAACATCAAGGCAAACATCACCCACGTCGGCTGTATCGGGCTGTGCTTCGCCGAGCCAATCGTGAACATTATCAAGCCGGGCCAGCCGCATATCTACTACGGCGACCTCACCCCCGATAGGGCCGCCCAAATCATCGAGGACTACCTGGTCAACAACAACCCCCGCCCCGACCTCGCCTTCGGCACGGATAACGGGACGATTGACGGCATCCCCCAACTCTGGGAATTGCCGATGCTCAAGCCGCAGGTCAGGATTGTCCTGCGCAACTGTGGCATCATCGACCCGCAGAATATCAACCACTACATCGCCCGCGGCGGTTACAGCGGCCTCGTCCGCGCCCTAACGATGGCCCCACAGGGCGTCATCGACGAGGTCAAGAAGTCCGGGCTGAGGGGCCGCGGTGGGGCTGGTTTCTCGACTGCCACCAAGTGGGAGCTTTGCCGCCAGTCGCCCGGTAACATTAAATACCTCATCTGCAACGCCGATGAAGGCGACCCCGGCGCTTTTATGAACCGTGCCCTGCTCGAGAGCGACCCCCATTCCGTCATCGAAGGGATGCTCATTGGCGCCTACGCCATCGGCACCACGCAGGGCTATGTCTACTGCCGCGCGGAGAAGCCCCTCGCCATCGAGCGGCTGGAAGTCGCCCTGAAGCAGGCAAAAGAGCAGGGCATCGTGGGCAATAACATCTTCGGCTCCGGATTCAGCTTTGATATTGAAATCAGGCGCGGCGCCGGTGCCTTCGTCTGCGGCGAAGAGACCGCCCTGATGGCATCGATTGAGGGCAAACGCGGTATGCCGCGCAGTCGCCCCCCCTTCCCCGCCCAGGCGGGGCTGTGGGGCAAACCGACCAATATCAACAACGTGGAGACCTGGGGTAATGTCTCCGCCATTATGCAAAAGACCGGTGCCTGGTACGCCGCCTACGGCTCGGAGAAGAGCAAAGGCACCAAGACCTTCGCCCTGGCCGGCAAAATCAACCGCACCGGCCTCATCGAGGTGCCGCTGGGCATCCCGCTGCGACAGGTAATTGAGGACATTGGCGGCGGCATTCTCAATAACAAGAAATTCAAGGCCGTCCAGACCGGCGGTCCGTCGGGCGGGTGCATCCCATCAACTCTCCTCGACATACCCATCGACTACGAGAACCTGACTAAGGCGGGGTCGATTATGGGTTCCGGCGGAATGGTCGTTATGGATGAAAACAACTGCATGGTGGATATCGCCCGCTATTTCCTGACCTTCGTCCAGTCGGAGTCCTGCGGCAAATGTGTCCCCTGTCGGCTGGGCACCAAGCAAATGCTCGATATCCTGACCAGAATTTGCCAGGGCAAAGGCAAGCCGGAAGATATTGACACCCTGCAGAGGCTGAGCGCCCAGGTCAAAGCCGGTTCACTCTGCGGCCTGGGGCAGACGGCGCCCAACCCCGTCCTCACCACCCTCCGCTATTTCCGTGACGAGTACGAGGCGCATATCAAAGAAGGCCGCTGTCCGGCGCAAGCCTGCGCCGCGCTGACTTCCTACTACATCCTGCCCGAGAAGTGCCAGGGCTGCGGCATCTGCCTGCGCGACTGCCCGTCCGAAGCCATCAAGGGCGGCAAGCGGATGGTGCACGTCATCGAGCAGGAGAAGTGCATCAAGTGCGGCACCTGTCTCGAGGTCTGCCCCGCCCGGTTCAGCGCCGTGGTCCGCGTCTCCGGCGAGAAAATAGAAGTCCCCAGCCAGCCGATTCCAGTAATGGCCAAGAAGCCTTCCGCGGACGCCGGGAAATCGCAATAGGAAGCCACTCGTATGGAAAAAATCAACTTAACCATCAACGGCCAGCCAGTGGAAGCCTGTAAAGGAATGACCGTCCTTGAGGCCGCCCAGTCCGCCGGCATCTATGTCCCCACCCTCTGCCACGACCCCGACCTCGAGCCCTACGGCGGCTGCCGTCTCTGTGTCGTGGAAATTGATGGCCTGCGCGGCCTTCCCACCGCCTGCACCACGCCGGCCACCAACGGGATGGTGGTGAGGACAGAAACTCCTGCGGTCACTGATGTACGCCGCACGGTCATCGATTTGCTCATCGCCGACCACCCATTAGACTGCCTCACCTGCTGTAAGAACCAGCGCTGTGACCTGCAAAAGGTCGCCGCTTACCTGGGCGTCACTGAAAGACGCCTGCCCCGGCTGGAAAGAGAGCTGGCGGTCGATGACAGCAATCCCTTCTTTAAGCTCGACCGCAACTACTGCATTCTCTGCGCGAGGTGCGTCCGCGCCTGCGATGAGGTCACCATGGTCAACGCCATCGAACTTACTTACCGGGGCTTCCCCACGCGCGTCGGCATTTTCGGCGATAAGACCTTCATGGAATCAATTTGCCGTTCCTGCGGCGAATG
>JBGOXU010000122.1:0-4154 GCA_041479305.1 Dehalococcoidia bacterium | reverse complement strand
TTGCTGGGCCGGTACATACGGCCGGTGGCAAGCGTTACCTTAATCCCGGCGGCGATGGCGTTTTGCACGGCTGCGCGGGCGCTGGGAATGACTTTGCCTTCCTGGTTGATGACGGTGCCATCCAGGTCAATGGCGATGAGTTTGTATTTCAAGCTTTCTTCCTTTTTTTCGTTTTGGCGGCTTCACGACTTTCCAGGAACCGGGCAAGCTCGTCGCGGGGGAACTGGGGTAATTCTGACACTCCCATTGCCGTGCGCACCTTGACGCCTTCTTTGGCTGTCACCACTTTGCCGATGACCGCCGCGTCAACGCCAGCCTCTTTCAAGGCGGACAGCAGCTTCGGGGTGTCGGAGGGGGGCAGGGTGATGATGAGCGACCCCGATGCCAGCAGTCCCATCGGGTCGAGTCCCAACGCGTCACAGACCGCTTTGGTTTCGGGGAGGATGGGGATTTTGTCCGGCTCAATGAGCAAACCGACCTTAGCCGCAATGGATACTTCCATCAGCCCCGTCGCCAGGCCGCCTTCAGTGGGGTCGTGCATCGAGTGGACGTCAGCGCTGGCGCGGGTAATCAGGGCTTCCTTGAGCACGCTGATGCCGGGGGTGAAAAGAAAGTCGGCGGCGCGCTTGACCAGCGCCTGGCTCAGCTTGCGCTCAACGAGCAGGGGTCCGACTTCCCGGGCAAGCAGGGCGGTGCCCTCAATGGCGATGCCTTTGGTCAGCACAATGTCATCGCCCACCCTGGCGCCGGAGGTGGTGATGATGGGCCGGTCGTCCTCTTCGGCCAGCATACAGCCGAAAACGATGGGCCGGGTGAGTCCGTAGGTAATCTCGGTATGCCCGCCGACCAGGGTAATGTCAAGAGACTCGCAGGCTTGTAGAATCTGGTCGAGAATGTTCCGGGCGTCCTTCTCAGTGGACTTTTCGGGGAGAAGGACGGAGGCGAGGAACCAGCGGGGGCGTACCCCAAGGGTAGCGATGTCATTGGCGTTGACGTTGACCGCATACCAGCCGATGTGGTCGGTGGCGAGGGTAACGGGGTCGGTCTTGGCGACGAGCAGCTTCTTGCCCATGCGGACGACGGCGACGTCTTCACCAATCGCCGGCCCGAGGACAACGCTATCGTCCTGGCGGACCCGACTGAGGAATTCGCCCAGCAGAGCGCAGGGCAGTTTGCCGACGGGCAGGGTTTTCAAATATGACCTCTTTGGGACTCCTATTAGAAATATATTCCGCAGGACACTCGGCTGTCAAACCCAAAGCCCGTTGAGGTCCCGCTCCCCTTTCCTTGCGAGCGAAGCGAAGTGACCCCAGAGAAACCGACCGTCGGGGGTATCGCTGCGATTCTTGTTTTGTCATTGCGAGGAGCACATTCGCTTCGCTCAGTGTAAACTAAGCGACGAAGCAATCGCAGCCAACATCTTTTGAGATTGCCACGTCCTTCTGCGGAAGGATTAAGGGGGTGAGGTTGATGACCACCACTTGCAGGATTTCGACAGCTTGGGATAAACTATTGGTTAAACATTCAGGTTTGGCATGAAAAAGAACAGCATCGTCTTAATCGGTATGGCCGGGGTGGGGAAGTCGACGGTGGGGGCGCTAGTCGCCAGAGCCCTGAAGTATGAGTTCATCGACCTCGATGAGTACATCCGCCGGAAGGACGGCAAAACTGTCCAGCAGGTCATCGACGAGGGTGGGGATGAAGCCTTGCTCAAGCTGGAAAAAGAGCGGATGCGGGAACTCAGCCTCAAACGCCGGGTGGTGGCGCCGGGAGGCAGTATCATCTATCACGCCGACCTGATGGACTACCTCAAAAAGAACACCACGCTGGTCTACCTTGCGGACTGCTACGACAACATCGAGGCGCGCGTGGAGGGCGATAGGTTGGACCGCGGTATCGTCGGCCTAAAGACGAAGTCGCTGAAGCAAATCTATGACGAGAGAAACCCGCTCTACGCGAAGTACGCCGATATCACCATCGATTGCGCGGGCAAGTCCTGGGAAGAAATCGCGGATGAGGTCCTGCAGGTCTTCCGCAAGTAGTTTACTTCCACAAGGTCCCGATTAGCTCTTCGACCAGCGGTCTGGCTTCTTCTTCCGGCAGGCAGTAGTGCATCCGGGTGAAGTTGCGGCGGTACTCGGCGACCTTCGGCGCCACGTCCTTCTCGCGCAGGATGACCTCGGCCAGGTACTGCGCCAGCGGTGTGAAATCGCTCTCTTTCATCCCGAAGCGAGTCATCTCCTGGACACCCATCCGGATGCCGCTGCTGGCGGTGAACGCCTCGTCATCAGGCAGGGCCTGGTAGTTCACGATGATGTTGTTCTTTTCCAGCCTCTCGGCAACCTCGATGGCTTTGGCGTAGCCGACCCTCACAATGACCTGGTGGGTCTCGGTGTAGCCGATGGCCGCGTCGCCTTCCACCTGGAGTCCCTGCTCCTTGAGGGCGGCGGCAAAAGCCTTAGCGTTGCTCAGGATTTGCTTCTGGTACTCCCGACCGTAGGCAGTCATCTCATAGGTCGCCATCAGCAGACCGAGAAGCGTGCCCAGGTGATGATTGCTGACACTGCCGGGGAAAGCCCGCTTCTGGATGCTCTGCCAGAGGTCCTCGTAGTCCGTCCCTTCGCTCATGTTGCTGGCGATGATGCCGCGCTGGGTGCCGAAAAAGGTCTTGTGCGTGGACGCGGTGACAATATCGGCGCCCTCTTTGAATGGCTCCTGGAAGTGCGGCCCGAAGAGGCCGAGGACATGGGCGCCATCGTATAGTAGAATGGGCTTGGGTCGCAGGCCGGCAGTCAGCGCGGCGATTTCTTGGACCGGTTCGCGGTGCAGTATCATACTCTTGCCCAGGACGATTAGCTCCGGCGGGCGCTTTGCCATCAGCCGCGCCGTTTCGGTGAGGTCAATCTGGTAGTGGTTCGCCGGCGATAGCGGGAAATTGACCACCGCCCACTTCTCCGTGACGGAGTCGACGGTGACGTAGTCCCTCAGGCCACCCATCGGCTGGGCGCTCAGGTGGCCGCCCTTCCCGATGTGGTGGTTCATCACGCACTTCAGCCTTCTCGGCTCAACCTTCCGATTGACGCGGTTCAGGTAGTCCATCAGTCCGCTGAAGACGACCGTGTTCGCCATCTGCCCGCTGGTGACTCTCGATTCTACCTCGGAGCAGCCCAGGAACTTCTTGAGGGCTTCATTGAGCTGGATTTCTACCTCGGCGATAAATTTAGTGCCCTGGTAGTAGTAGACCTCGACATTGCCCAGGGCTTTCATTTTGCGGTGCTCGGCGTACCTTCCCATCGGGTCAGCAATCGTCAGCAGTCGCACGATGGGCGATAGCGTGTTTTCCGAGGGGATAAGGTTGAAAGTGGCCTTCTGCCGCCACTGATGGTTCTGGCTGGCCCTGGCGACAAGGTCTCTGGCGAAAGAATTTAGCGGACTGTTCAATTAAGCGGCTCCTTGGCGGTTGTTTCTCCGGCGATAATCGGGCGGGCGTAGGGAGCGGCTTCACCGGCCAGATGCCGCTCGACAATAACGCCCTCGACTATTTTATCACGAATGACCACCCTGGTTCTCTGCCCTTCTTTGAGGTCGGCGTCAAGATAGGCCAGGCAGATTGCCCTTCGGGCGGATTCAGCGCCCGGCTTTGAATTTGCCCCCGTTCCCTCCGTCTTCCAGTAGGGGACAACGGTGCCGCTGGTGACAAAACCGGCCTGTTTATCATCTACCAGTACCCGGCAGCCAGCCCGGGCGACACTGCCATCGGGAATTACCACTGGCATTATGACGCGGGGCACGTATCGTGCTCTGTCCAGTAGTCCTTCCAGTCGCAGTCCGACTTCCTCGAACTGTTTCTGAAGCGCCTCCCGCCCGATGAAGTCGCCCTTGAGTCGGCTGAAGCTGACGGCAAACCGGGCGATGGGCAGGGCGAAAATGGGGATTTCTTTGCCCTCGGCGTCAGTGCCAAGCTCGTGCCCGTAGAGGGGCAGGCCGGCTTCCAGCCGCAATGTGTCCCTTGCCCCCAGCCCCACCGGCACGATGCCCTCATCTCTGCCGGCTTCCAGCAGGCGGTTCCACAGGCTCAAGACCACTTCGGCGGGTGGAAACAACTCAAAACCGATTGGCTCGCCGGTGTAGCCGGTGCGGGAAACATAGATTCT
>JBGOXU010000121.1:0-4200 GCA_041479305.1 Dehalococcoidia bacterium | reverse complement strand
TCCCGATTCTGCTTGTCCTGTTGCTAGCTCTGAGCGCCGTCCTCGTCGCCTGCGCTAAGCCGGCCCCGGCACCCGCGCCAGCCCCGGCGCCAGCTCCCGCCGCCAAACAGAGCTATAAATGGAAGTTCTCCGTCCATCGCTCTCCACAGGATACCATGACTGTCAGTTCCAGAGATTTCGCCAAGAAAGTCCAGGACCGCAGCGGCGGCCGAATGGTTATTGATGTCTTTGATTCCAATGCCCTCGGCGACTGGATTCCTGTCTTTGAAGAAGTAATGAAAGGCAGCATCCAGTTCCAGAACACATCATACTCCACCCTTCACGACCCGCGCCTTGACATGGTCTGGATACCCTACCTGGTGAAGAGCTGGGCAGAAGTAAAGAAAGCCTGTGTCCCCGGCGGTTGGGTCTTTGACACGTCAGCGAAAATGAACCGAGAGTTGGGTGTAGAAACCATTGCCGCACTACCCGAAGGCTTTGTTGGCATGGGCGCCAAGAAGATGCCACCCAGCCCCGGCAACCCCGATGTCCCCAAGAACATGAAACTTAGAGTTTGGGGCGCTATCCCACCCGAAAAACTGATGACCCGCTTTGGTTATCTCGTCACCATCATGCCGTGGGCGGAGGTCTTCACTGCCCTGCAGACCGGCGTGGTTGATGCAGTTTACGGTGGTTCAGCCACTGCTACTTACGATACCGTACGTGATGTTATCAAGGTCTGGTTACCCTATCGCGGTAATTTTGAGAACATGATTAACATCATGAACCTCAAGCTACTCAAGAGCTTATCTGCTGAAGACCAGAAGATAATTCTGGATGCATCAAAAGAGGCGTCTGACGCGCAAACCGCTAAAGCTGAAGAGCTGGAAAAACAGTCCACTCAGAAAATTAAGGACTACGGCATCCAGGTCTATGAGTTTTCTGATGCCGAGTACAAGGCTCTAGCTGATGCTGCCGCGAAAGATGTCTGGCCCGCGATGCAACCGCTCATCGGTAAAGCTCTCCTCGACGAGGCTCTCGCCTACTTCAAGACTCTCCAATAGTTCAACAAAAACGGTGCGTGGGACGGTCCAACTACTCCTCGACCTCCCACGCACCAGAAGGGCTTAAAATTATCTTTTATGAAACAGAAACCGGCGCCTTGGCTGGTAAGAACCGCAGAAATACTCTGGAAGACACCCCTCAATCTGGTTAGAGCCACGATGGTGGTATTGAGCCTGGTGGTTGCCGGGCTGGTTGGTATTGAGGTTCTCGTTCGCTACATAACGTTTTCTCCGCAACTGTGGGTGGAGGAACTGTGCCTGTTTATTGTCTTCTGGTACTATTTTGCCGGAGCCGTTTACGCCACCTACAAGCGCAGCCATATCAGCGGCGGCATAATGAACATGGTTTTTCGGACAAAACCAAAGGTCCAAGAAGGCATTCATCTGGTAGCAGCGGCGACATCACTAGTGCTGAGCGGTTTTTTTGCCGTCCTGGCTTTCCAGCAGTTTGCTTACAGTCTCCAGACGAACCCGAGGACCATCCATCTGCTGCTGCCCCTGGCATACTCCAGGTTGGCTCTCTCGGTTGGGTTTTCTCTGATGATAATATACTTCCTGGCAGAATTGATTGCCTCAATTCGCAGCCTGAAGGGATTACCGGCAATTACGGCACCATGGAGTAAACAGTAATGCTATTTATTGTCCTCAGTCTGGGTATCCTGGTGGTCCTGTTTCTCATCGGGCTCCCGGTTGCCTTTGCCTTTGGTTTGACTACCATAATCCTCGCAGGCATATTTGGTTATTCTCTCGACTTTCTGTTGCCCTTCGCCTATGATAGGATGCGTTCACTATTACTGCTGTCTATCCCCTTATTCATCATTGCCGGCGCCGTGATGGAAAAGGGCGACATCACTGGACCTTTGATTGACTTCATCGATAGCATCGTCTCCCATTTGAAGGGCGGATTGGGGACTGTGGGCGTTGTTGCCCAGGCGGTATTTGGCGCTATCAGCGGCAGCGCCGCGGCGGCAATTGCCTGTGTCGGTTCCATCATGATTCCTCGCCTGGTGGACGAGGGCTATCCCCGCGGTTACGCAACTTCTTTGATGGCAGCCTCGGCCGGTCTCTCCCTTCTCATTCCACCCAGCATTTCAATGATACTCTACGGCTGGATAACCAATACTTCAATTACGGCCTGTTTCCTGGCCGGAGCCGGCCCCGGCATCCTTCTCGCCATATTCTTCATTATTATTAACTGGTTTGCCGTGGGGCGGTATACGACGGTGAAAAAACCCCGCCCCTGGGGCAGCCTGAAAAAGGTAAGCCAAGAAGTGAGGGGCACCTTCTGGCGTGCTATCCCAGCTTTGATGATGCCAGTGGTCATCCTGGGTGTGATTTACGGCGGTATTGCGACACCAACGGAAGCGGCCGCTATCGCCGTGCTGTATGCCATTCCAGTAGGTTTCTTTGTCTACCGCGGGCTGACTGCCCGAAAACTGGCCAGCGCTCTGATTGAATGCAGCACCAACGTTGGCGCCATTATGGTTATGTTGTTCTTCGCCATGGCATTCAGCCGTATGCTGATTACGGAGAACGTGCCCAAGCTGATAGCGGGCTGGATGCTGAGCGTTACTGACAACAAGATTGTAATCCTGCTTATCGTCAATGCTTTCTTGTTTCTGGTGGGGATGTTTATGGACGATGTCAGCGGGATGATTATCACCGCACCTCTGCTTCTTCCTGTCGTCAGGGAAATAGGCCTCAGTTCCGTCCAGTTTTCCGCCATTATCACCAGCAACCTGACCATGGGTCTGATGACGCCGCCAATGGCGCCCCTCATCTTCCTGGGGCAAATCATCGGCAAGACGACTTTCACGGACATGTTTAAGCCGTCGATGGTGTTGGTGTTCCTGGGATATCTGCCCGTCGTTCTTATCACCAGCTACTGGGCGCCTCTTTCTGTGTGGTTGCCGGTGGCGCTGCTCGGCCCAAAAGTGCTGATACCGGCCTATTAGGAGGCTGACCATGATTCCAGCTATTGCCAGATTGCCCCGCATCACGCTGGGCAGTTATCCCACCCCCCTCGATGATGCCCGGCGCCTTTCGGCGGCTTTGGGTGAGACCAGGATTCTCATCAAGCGCGACGACCTGACGGGACTGGCGCTGGGCGGCAACAAGTGCCGCAAGCTTGAGTTCATGCTGGGCGATGCCCTGCAGAAGGGCATTGATACCGTCATCGGGACAGGCGGCGCGCAGTCCAACTTCGCCCTCCAACTGGCCGCGGCGGCCCGCAAGCTCAAGATGGATGTCTACCTCGTCCTGGTCAAGGACCACTCGGAGAAGCAGGGCAATCTCCTGCTCTACGATATCCTCGATGCCAAGGTCATCCTGGTCGACCCCGGGGAAATCGCCAGCGCTTCCGGCGACCTGATGCTGGCGAAGATGAACGCGCTGGCTGACGACCTGAGGAAACAGGGCAAGAAACCCCTGGTACTGCCCGTGGGCGGGCACATCCCGCTCGGGACGGCGGGCTGGGTCAACGCCGTTGACGAAGTATGGCAACAGCTCAAGTCCCGCCAGATTAACGCTCAATACCTGGTGATAACTACCGGCTCCTTCGGCACTCAAGCCGGTCTGGAGTTGGGCGTGAAATACCTCAAGCTTCCCACCAAAGTGGTTGGCATCAGCGTCTCGCAGAAAAGTCTGCCCGCCGCAAAAGCCGTTGCCGATATGGTGAACCAGACGGCCCGGCTACTCGATATGAAGGTTACCCTGACGCCGGAGGAAGTGACGGTCTACGACGACTACATCGGCGAAGGCTACGGCAAAATGACCGAGGAGTGCCGCCAGGCAATCAAACTCGTCGCCCGGACGGAGGGCATCTTCCTCGACCCCGTCTACACGGGCAAAACGATGGCCGGGCTAATCGACCTCGTCCGTAAGGGCAAGTTCACCTCGAAGGACACTGTCGTTTTCTTCCACACCGGCGGTGTCGCCGCGCTCTTCGCCTACGCTAAGGAATTGACGCAACCGGTGAGCTAAGATGAAACTAGAGATTCTTTATCTTTCACTGAAAGACATCCAGGGCCTGAGCGTTCCGATGGGGCAGATTATGGGCTGGGTGGAAGAAGTTTTACGACTCAAGGGACTGGGCAAGACTGAGATGCCGCCCAAACCGGGAATCCACACCAGGCCCGATGCCTTCATTCACGCCATG
>JBGOXU010000120.1:0-4221 GCA_041479305.1 Dehalococcoidia bacterium | reverse complement strand
TTTACCAGCACTGTCTTCTCCCAGTATCTTGAGGACTTTGTCCAGGGTTGTCGTTTCAGTCTTCCTGCCCCCGCGCTTGTCCTGCAGCATGAAAGCTAAGGGCTTGCCCTGAATATTCAAGACCCATCTTGCGTCAGCGTGTCCTTTGCCGCCCAGGTCAATCTCAACGATAAACCCGGCCTGGCGGAGTCGATTCGCCGCCGCAAAGGCCTCTTTCAGTCCGTCCTTTGCCCTGACCAGTATCCGCGCGGCAGGACGACCGTCCAGAGCTTCCGGCTTGAGCAAATTCATCAGACGGTCGACGTATAGCGCGAAGCCGGAGGCGGGGACGTTGCCCCCGCCCATCGCCGGGATGAGGGCGTCATACCGGCCGCCGCCACCCACTTTCTCGTCATTAATAAATAGTTGGAAGATGATGCCCGTGTAATACTCAAAGCCGGCGCTCGAAGCGATGTCTATCTGGAACTGACAACCCAGCGACTCCAGCAGCTCGACGATACTGATAAAGTTGTCAAACTGCGCCTGAGTTTCGGGCAGACTCCGGGCGGACAATGCCTTCAGGTTCTTGAGAAAGCCGGCAGACTGCCCTTTCAAATTGAGCAGGGGCAATAGGACCTGCTCGACCCCCGCCTTATCCGATACTCTGGCCAGCGCTTCCGTGTTCCCGTCCAGAATCTGGTCGAACACCGCCGCCTGCTCTCCCGGGCTTAGCCCGAGGCTGGCCAGTAGTGACTTAATCAGTCCGGCGTGAGACAGCTTTAGCTCAACATTTTCCAGCTTGACCCTCTTCAAAACTTCCAGCGCCAGAGAAATGAGTTCGGTATCGGCCAGCGGCGTGCCCACCCCGATAAGCTCGGCGCCGCACTGCCACCGTTCCCTCGTTTTCTTGCCGGTCTCCTCAAAAATGAAGGTGTTGGTGACATAATGGAGCTTGGCCATTCCTTTATCCGCCATACTATCGATATACAGCCGGGCGACAGGTATGGTGCCGTCCGGTCGCAGCACCACGCGCTCGCCGCTCCAACCGTCCCAGTCGAGGAAAGAGTAGACCTTGCCCAACATACTGGGGGTAAGCGTCCCCGCCGAAGTAAAGAGGTGTAAATACTCGATGGTCGGCGTTTTGACTTCCCGGTAGCCCCACTTCAGACAGCTATCGCGGAACGTCTCCTCGATTAGGCGGAACCGCACCATCTCTTCCGGGGACAAATCGCGGGTACCCTTGTATCTCTGGACTCTCATACGTCACCTTCGCCAAATTCTAACACTAATTTGTTCGTGCTGGCAACCTGTTATCTCGGCGTGAGCGATATCGCCGGGGACGTCTCCACGCCCCTCGTATTGAGATGGGAAAGAGTCGACATACGGTAATAGAGGGTAAGCTGTTCCAGCCGGCCGACGTCTCTTTCACTGACGCGGGCGGCGCTCAAATAGCGGCAGGCAAAATCGAGGAACTCAAACCGGCCCGTAGCCAGCTGCGCCCGGATGGCCGCCTCATTGTCGGTGAGATAGCGAGCCAGCCTGGCGTAGTCAATCTGGATGCTCCGGTCACCAAAGTCGACCCGCTTCCAGATGCGGTTAAGATAAGGCTCGTAGGTATAGACCGGCCGGGCAAGCTGGTGGATAATGTTCTTGGATATCCGGCCATCGTTGGGGTCGCAGATGTCCATACCCATATCGATTCCGGCGGCGTGGAAAGCCTCAACGAACTTGCCCCATTCGTCCAGATGGACAGTGGTCCTTATGCCAGCTTCTTCCACGTACTCCCAGGGGAAGCCGTCAATGCCGAACGCCCACTCATATATATAGGCCTCATCCGTCGAGCCCAGGGGACGGGTGACGTGGGGGTAGCGATAGCTACCTTTCTTAAAGAAATAGTCCTCCAGCTTTTTGATGATGGCGTGCTTGAAGAACATCTTGTGGCCGCACTGGGGCGAATAGCTAAACTCGGTCCGGTGCGCCACCGGCAGTGCCTGGTAGGTCAGGATGACCCCGCCGATGCCCGGGAACTCCCGCCTCAGCTCGACTTTGATATTGGCTTCGTCGCCGGCGCCACCCTCGCCGATGAACTCAACCCGGGACGCATTATCGATTTCCATTTTCGTCTTCAAAACCTCTATCCCCATTTTACAACTTGCGCCAGCCCGATAGGAAATATATACTTCTATTATCAGCCCTTATGAGGGAACACTTATGAAGAGAGCTTTGCGGCTCATACTGTTAGCAGTCCTCCTGCTCCTCGCCGTTACGGCGGTGCAGGCACAGACGGCAGGACCCAGGGTCCACGTCCTCACCATCAAGGGCACTATCAACCCGGTCCTGGTGGACTACGTGGGGCGCGGGATTGCCGATGCGGAAAAAGACGGCGCCCAGCTCGTGGTTATCCAGATGGACACGCCCGGCGGGCTGGACACGGCAATGCGCGATATTATCCAGAAAATCGTGAATGCGAAGGTGCCGGTGGCGGTCTACGTTGCCCCGTCCGGGGCGCGGGCGGCCTCGGCGGGCGTTTACATCACTCTTTCGGCGCACGTGGCGGCAATGTCGCCCAATACGGCCATCGGCGCGGCCACACCAGTGCAAATGGGCGCGGAGGGCGCCCAGCAGACACCGGACGAATTGAAACGTAAAATCATCAATGACGCGGCGGCTTATATCCGCAGTCTGGCAGAATCGCACGGGCGTAATGCAGACTGGGCGGAAAGGGCGGTCAGGGACGGCGTCTCTATAACCGAGCAGGAGGCGCTTAAGCTGAAAGTGATTGATATGGTCTCCCCGGACCTCAACACTTTCCTCACCCAGCTTGACGGGAAGCAAGTGAAGATGCTCGATGGCACAACGCGCACTCTGCAGACCAGGAATACCACACCGGTCCAGGTAAAAATGCGGGCAATCGAGAGCTTCCTCTATGCCATCGCCGACCCGAATATCGCCTTTATCCTGCTGAGCATCGCTGCGCTGGGAATCACCATGGAAATCTTCAATCCCGGCCTGATTTTTCCCGGCGTTATCGGCGCTATCTGCGGCGTGCTGGCTTTCTACGCCCTGGGCCAGCTGCCGGTGAACATTGCCGGAATTCTGCTCATCGTCCTGGCGATTATTTTCTTCATCGCCGAGGCACTTACCGCTACTTTTGGTATACTACTGATAGGTGGTATAATATCGTTAATCATTGGAGGGCTAATCCTTTTCCAGGGAGGGTCGCCGGTGTTCAGAGTAGACCCCTGGCTTATTGCCATTGTAACCATTATTCTTGTGGGCGTTTTTGTTTTTGTCATCAGCCGGGTGGTGCGCGCCCACCGCAAGCAGGCGACAACGGGGCGCGAGGAGCTGGTGGGCAAGGTGGCGGTCGCCCGGACGGCGCTCGACCCGGAGGGGCTGGTCTTCTTCAAAGGCGAACGCTGGGAGGCAGTATCGGAGGCGGGCAAGATTGAGCCCGGGGAAGAAGTCGTCATCACCAAAATGGATGGTCTGAAACTCTACGTCACTAAGAAAGGATAGGAGGTAAAGCATGGACCTAATTGTTGTTGGTATTATCATCCTGTTCGCGCTCATGATTCTGTCTATGGCTGTCAAAATCGTCGCCGAGTATGAGCGCGGGGTAATTTTCCGCCTCGGCCGACTGGTGGGCGCGAGGGGACCGGGCCTGTTCTTCATCATTCCTTTTGTTGACCGTATGGTCAAGGTCGACCTGCGCGTCATCACGATGGACGTGCCGCCGCAGGACGTCATCACCAAGGATAACGTCACCGTGAAGGTCGATGCCGTGGTCTACTTCCGTGTCGTCGACCCCGAGGCATCCGTGGTCAAGGTGGTCGACTTTATCAGGGCAACATCACTGATTTGCCAGACGACGATTCGAAACGTCCTGGGCCAATCCGAGCTTGATGAACTGCTCACCCAGAGGGAGAAGCTGAACCAAATGCTGCAGAAGATAATCGACGAGCAGACCGACCCATGGGGCGTCAAGGTCAGTATCGTTGAAATCAAGAGCGTCGAGCTGGCCGAGACTATGCGCCGCTCCATGGCGGCCCAGGCCGAAGCCGAGCGAGAACGCCGCGCCAAAATCATTCATGCCGAGGGCGAGTTCCAAGCTGCGGAGCGACTGGCTGAGGCCGGGAAAATCGTCGCCCGTGAACCGGCGACCCTGCAACTACGCTACCTGCAGACCCTGACCGAGATTGCCTCGGAGAAAAACAGCACCATCATCGTTTTCCCCTTCCC
>JBGOXU010000119.1:0-4268 GCA_041479305.1 Dehalococcoidia bacterium | reverse complement strand
GCGCTCGATGTCAAAGCCAGGGAAATCGGCCTGAATATTGCGCCGGGAGCTTACGTCCATTTGCTGCCCAACATCGCCGGATTTGTCGGCGCCGACCTCGTCGCCGTGCTCATTGCCACCGAGCCGTGGAAAGTGGGCAAAGTCGTCCTGACCGTCGACATCGGCACTAACACCGAGGTCTGCCTGATTACCGACGATGATATGACCAGCGTCTCCTGCGCTTCCGGACCCGCTTTCGAGGGCGCTCACATCCAGTGCGGGATGCGCGCCGCCAGCGGCGCCATCGAACGACTGCGCCTGGTCGATAACAAGGTTGAATACCAGACTGTTTACGGCACGCCGCCCATCGGACTATGCGGGTCGGGCATCCTGGATGCCATCGCCCAGCTTTACCGCGTCGGAGCTATCGATAAAGGCGGCAAGATGCTGGACAAACACCCGCTAGTGCGTAATGTCAAAGGCCGCAACGAGTTCGTCCTGGTCAAGGAAGGCGAGAGAGAAGGCGGGCGGGCCGTGACTATTACCCAGCAGGACGTGAGGGAAATCCAACTGGCGAAGGGTGCCATCTATACCGGCATCAAGCTGCTCCTTGAAGCCCGGAATCGCTCCGAGGCAGAAATCGAGCAGGTCATCATCGCCGGCGCGTTTGGCACTTACATCGATGTCGCCAGCGCCATCACCATCGGGATGCTGCCCCGGCTGCCGCTAAGTCGCTTCCGTCAGGTGGGCAATGCCGCGGGCACGGGTGCCCGGCTGGCCCTCATTTCGCGCCAGAAACGCGCTGAGGCACAGGCAATCGCCCGCAGGGTAAAATATATTGAGCTTGCCGCCGACCCCAGGTTTATGTCGACTTTTGTCGACGCCATAAAAATCGGACACAACGACGAAGGAGGATAGATGGAAACCAGGCTCTCAAGCGCCAAGAAGGAAGTCATTATCGGTGACAAGCGGCCCACCGTAATCATCGGCGAGCGCATTAATCCCACCGGTAAACCCAAGCTAGCGGCCGCGCTCCAGGCCGGCGACCTGGAAATCGTCCGGCAGGAAGCCATCAACCAGGTCAAAACCGGCGCCGACATCCTGGATGTCAACGTGGGCACCGCCACGGTCGATGAAGTGGCCCTCCTGCCCAGAGCGGTCAAAGCCGTGATGGACGTGGTCGATGCCCCCCTCTGCATCGATAGCGCCAACGAAAAAGCGCTGGAAGCCGCCATCAAGGTCTACAAGGGCAAGGCGCTCCTGAGCTCGGTCACCGGGCAGGAAGCCTCCTTAAAGATGATGCTGCCGCTGGTCAAGGAGTACAAGACGGCTGTGGTCGGCCTGACGATGGACGATGCCGGCATCCCGACCGACTCCAGCAAGCGCGTCGCCATCGCCTACAAGATTATCAATGAGGCGGCCAAGCTGGGCATCCCCAAGGAAGACATTATCATCGACTGCCTGGCGATGACGGTGGGCGCCGATAACCGCGCCGGTCTCGCCACCATCGAAGCGATTATGAAGGTCAAGGCGGAGCTGGGGGTTAACCAAACCCTCGGCGCCAGCAACGTCTCCTTCGGCCTGCCCGAACGCGGCTTAATCAACACCACTTTCCTGGCCATCGTCATTGCCGCCGGGGTCACCTGCCCGATTGTCGATGCGGCTAAGGTCCTGGCCACCATCCGCACGACCGACCTGCTCCTGGGCCGCGACCAGTACGCGATGCGCTATATTGAAGCCTTCCGCCAGCGCCAGAAACAGCAAGAGCCGAAAAAGGCTTAATCAGGAGGCTAATATGAAAGTCCTTCAAGCCCCGTTCAAGGTCCAGCTGGAAGATATCCTCCGCAAGATGCGTGTCAAACCGGGCAATGACCGTATCGGTAATCTGGTCCGCGAGCTTCTAGAAAAAGCCCGTCCCATCGCCAAGCCCAAGGCGGTCTATGACGTCGCCTACATCGATAGTAAGGACGGCGATACCGTGACCATCGCCGGAGTGAAGTTCACCAGTCATGTGCTCAGGATAAACCTGGACAAGGTGGAGAGAGTCTTTCCCTACGTCGTCACCTGCGGGCGGGAAATGGACGCAATGCCTCTCCCCCCGAACGACCTGATGGTATCCTTCTGCTACGATGCCATCAAGGAAATGGCGGTGCAACAGGCCCGCAGTTATCTCCAGGAACACCTGACCAGTACCTACGCCCTGGGCCAGATGTCCCGGATGGCGCCGGGAGCCGGGGCGGCGGAAGACTGGCCTATCACCCAGCAAAGAGAGCTCTTTTCCATCTTCGGCGACACAGAAAAGCTCATTGGCGTCAAGCTCACCGACTCCTGTCTGATGATTCCAATCAAATCGGTGTCGGGCATTCTCTTCCCCACCGAGGTCAAGTTTGAAGCCTGTCAGCTGTGCCCGCGGGAGCAATGTATCGGCCGGCGGGCGCCGTACGATGCCGCGATGGCGCAGAAATACCATCCGCCGGGATAGCGGGGACCATCTTCTGCGGCAGACCCGCCAGGAACCGGTCGGCAAGTGGAAGCGCCCGTCGTCGTTCGCTACCATATTCTCCTCCAAATGCGCTATAATATTTTATTGGGTTGCCAGCCCAATTTTCGCGAGGAGGATGTCACATGTCTCTGCCGGTCAAAACGGTCGAAATTACCCCGAACATCAGCTGGGTGGGGATTGAGGACTTTCACCGCCGCATCTTCGATAGCCTGATTACACTGCCCTACGGCACCTCTTACAACGCCTATTTAGTTGTTGGCAAGAGCAAGATTGCCCTGATTGATACCACTAACCCTGGTTTCGAGAATGAGCTCCTCACTAAGATTGCCAGCATCGTCAGCCCGGCAAAGATTGACTATGTCATTATGAACCACGCCGAGCCTGACCACGCCACGGCCATACCCGTGGTGCTGAACGCCGCGCCCAATGCCAGGCTCGTGGTCAGCAAGAAAGGCGCCGAGATGTCCGATGCCTTCTACCGTGTGCCCGAGGCAAGACGGCTGGTCGTCAAAGAAGGGGACACCATCGACCTGGGCGGCAAGACCCTGCGCTTCATCGAAGCCCCGTGGCTGCACTGGCCGGAGACGATGTTCACCTTCGCCGTGGAGGATAAGGTGCTCTTCTCCTGCGACTTCTTCGGCACGCACCTGGCCAGTGACAAGCTATTCGATGACGAGGTGAGTGAAAACCTCATCCCGGAAGCCAAGCGCTACTTCGCTGAAATTATGATGCCCTACAACAAGATGGCCATCGCCGGTCTGGACAAAGCCCTGGCCGCCGGTCCCAGAGTAATCGCTCCCAGCCATGGTCCCGTCTACCGCAACCCGCAGAGAATCCTGACCGCCTATGAGCAGTGGGTAAGGGGACCTCTGGCGAAAAAGGCGATTGTGGTCTACGCTTCGATGTGGGACAGCACGCGCAAGATGGCTAATGTAATAACGGATACTATTTCGGCAGAGGGTGTGGAAGCCGTCCCGTACGACCTGCTTTCCGCCGATATTTCCCACATCGCCCGGGATTTGGTCGATACCAGCGCTGTCATCCTCGGCTCGCCCACCGTGCTCGCCGGCTTGCACCCACTCGCCGCCAACGCGCTCTTCCTGGTCAAGGCGCTCCGGCCCCGCGTCAAGCTGGCGGCGTTCTTCGGCTCCTTCGGCTGGGGCGGCGGCGCCGCCCGCCAGGCTAAGGAAATGCTCGAACCCGCCGGATTCGAGATTCTCGAGGTCCTCGATGTCAAGGGCGCACCCACGGACAAAGACCTCGAGGCCGCCATGGAACTGGGCAAGAAAATCGCTCAGAGAATTAAGGGATAGGTCTAAATGGTGTAGCGACTCGAGTGTCATTCTGAGGGAGCACATTCGCTTCGCTCAGTGTAAACTCTGCGACCGAAGAATCCGCCTGAGGCGGACCCTTCGCTTCGCTCAGGGTGACAGGTGCAAGAGACGGTCAGTCAGCCAAACCTGCAAGACCGCTCAAGTTTACATTCTCCGCTTCGCTGTTGTAGCATAGTAGTAGAAGCGGCAATGAGTCCAATTCCACTGCAATCGGAAATCATCTACGGGCCGGTGCGGACGCGACGGCTGGGCTGGTCGCTCGGGCTGAATGTCTGCCCCATCCCCTACAAACTCTGCTCGTTCAACTGCGTCTACTGCCAGTACGGCTGGACCGAGGTGCGCACCACTGATATGACCGGTCGAGAGGGCGACCTGCCCACCCCCGACCAGTTCCGCCGCGAGCTGGAAGCCGCCCTCAAATGCAGCGCCGAGATTGACAACATCACCTTCTC
>JBGOXU010000118.1:0-4291 GCA_041479305.1 Dehalococcoidia bacterium | reverse complement strand
TACAACAATATTGATGTGGAAGCGGCGACAAAGCGGGGCATCCGGGTCAGCAATACCCCCGGCGTCGTCACCGACGCCACCGCTGACCTTGCCTTTACCTTACTGCTGGCGAGCGCCAGGAGACTGGTGGAAATGGCGAACCTGGTCCACAAAAAGGGCGGCTGGAAGATGTGGGGACCAATGGAGATGCTCGGCGTGGAGGTCAGCGGCAAGACCCTAGGCATCATCGGGATGGGCCGGATTGGCGCCGCCGTCGCCAGAAGAGCTAAGGGCTTCAATATGAAGGTCGTTTATCACGATGTAGTACGCCACCCGAATGAGACTGAACTGGGCATTGAATACGTCAAGGATATCCCTACCCTGCTCGGCATGGCCGACTTCGTAAGTCTGCACGTTTTTCTTTCCAAAGAGACCAGGCACCTGATTGGCGCAAAAGAGCTTTCCTATATGAAACCAACGGCCATCCTGGTCAATGCTTCCAGAGGGCCTGTGGTTGACCAGAAGGCGCTGTACCAGGCGTTGAAGACGAAACAAATCTGGGGCGCGGCGCTGGATGTCACCGAAGAAGAACCCATCCCGCTCGACGACCCGATTTTGAAACTGGATAACGTGGTCATCGTCCCGCACATCGGCACGCAGACGCTGGAGACAGGGATAAAGATGAGTATGCTGGCAGTGCAGAACGTCGTCGCCGTGCTCAAGGGTGAGCCGATGCCCACCTGTGTCAACTGCCACCTGATTGGCAAAGGTCAAGCCCGGTGAGCAAAGTAGGCATTATCGCCAACCCCGCCGCGGGGAAGGACGTGCGGCGGGTGGTGGCTTACACTACCTTTATCAGCAATATCGAGAAGACCAATCAACTAAAGGGGATAATCCTGGGCATAGACTCCACCGGCGTTGACGAGATTTTGATTATGCCGGACTATGACGGGCTGGGCCAGCGCGCGTTGTTCGGCATCGGCAGCCACAACATTAAAGCCAAGACTTCAATATTAGATATGCCGGCCGTTTTCAGGGCGCAGGATTCGGCCATCGCTGCCGAGTTGATGGGCAAAGCCGGGGTGGGTTGCATCGTCACGCTGGGTGGGGATGGCACCAACCGGGACGTTGCCCGGGGGCGACGCGATATACCACTGGTGCCGGTGGCTTCGGGCACCAACAATGTCTTCCCGGTGATGGTCGACCCCGCTTCGGCAGGCATTGCCGCCGGGCTGGTGGCGCGCCAAATCGTGACCGGCAAAGAGTGCATCCGGACGCACAAAAGACTGGTCATTATTAGAGACGATGTTGACGTTGACATGGCGCTGATTGATGCCGTAGTCTTAGACCGGCGTTTCATCGGGGCGCGCGCCATCTGGGACCTGGACGAGGTGAGACAGGTGGTCTGCACCCGCGCCGAGCCGCACTACTTAGGGATGACGCGCATCGGCGGGAACCTGCGCCCCATCGGCGCTGACGATAACCACGGCATCTATATTAAACTGGGTAGAGGTAAGCTGAGAGTCAGAGCCTCGGTGCTCCCCGGCCTGTTCAGCGATGTGCAGGTCGAGGAATGGAAAGTGCTTGAACTTGACGAAGAAGTCGAGGTTACGCACAAGCCATCGGTCATTGCCCTCGATGGCGAAAGAGAAACCATCGTCAAGGCATCGGACAATGTTAAAATAAGACTGCAGAAAGACGGACCGCCCGTTGTCGATATCGAAAAGACGCTTAAAGAGGCGGTGAAGAAAGGCTATTTTACAAGCTAGGAGGAAAAATGGCAACCAACGTACCGGTACCCAGGATAGGGATGGCAGTGGCGGACGCCACCATAATCGAATGGAAAGTCAAAGAAGGTGACAAAGTCGATAAGGGTCAGATTATTGCGGTGGTGGAAACTGAGAAAGTCCGGTCGGATGTCGAATCGCCAGACTCAGGCTTCATCCGCATTTTAGCGGCAGAAGGCACCACGGCGCCGGTAGGCATGGTCATTGCCCAGCTTGCGGCGACCAGGGAAGAGCTTGCCCGGCTGCAGAAACAGCCAGCGAGTGCACCCGCGGCCGCCAAACCGGTCGAGGCCGCGGCACCGGCGGCACAGGCACCGGTCGCTGCTGCCGCACCAGCACCCGTTCGCGGCACTGACGAGAAGGTCAAGATTACTCCCGTTGCCCGCAAGATGGCCGAAGAGCATGCCATTGATGTCACCAGGGTAGCCGGCACGGGGCCCGGCGGTAGAATCACCCGCGAAGATGTTGAGAAAGCCATCGCCGAGAAAGCCGCGGCGCCTAAAGTGGCGGCGCCGGTTCCAGCGGCACCCGGTGCGGGCGGCCGGAGAGTCAAGAGCACAATGCCGCTCCGCGGAATGAGAAAAACCATCGCCGACCACATGCTGAAGAGCCTTTCCGTCTCGGCGCAACTCACCCGGATGGGTGAAATCGATATGACCGAGGTGGTCAAACTGCGCAAGAGCCTGGTCGACCAGGAGAGCGTCATTGGCACCCGCATCACCTACACCGATATTTTCGTGATGGCCATCGCCAAGGCGCTCAAAATCCACCCCGAAGTCAACGCCAGCATTATCGATAACGAAATCAAGGTTTGGGAAGACGTCAACGTCGGTGTGGCCGTGGCTCTGGATGAAGGGCTGATTGTCCCGGTGGTCAAAAACGCCGATAAGAAGACCCTCGCCGAAATCAGCAAGGAAGTCAAAAACCTCGCCGAGAAAGCCAGGTCCAGCAAACTCGTCGCCGATGAAATCACCGGCGGCACCTTCACCGTGAGCAACGTCGGGGCGGTGGGCGGCGGCTACAGCTACGAGACGCCTATCATCAACCAGCCGGAATCAGCCATACTGCTCACCGGCGCTATCACCGATAGGGTTGTGGCGAAGGACGGCCAGATTTGTGTCCGGCCATTATTGACCTACAGCTTCACTTACGACCATCGCCTGCTCGATGGCGCGGTGGCGGCCCGGTTCATGGCCGGTCTCATCAGACTGCTGGAGAACCCGAGCTTGCTTCTAGCCCAGGAGAAATAGCGTGGAAGAACGTGAAATAGTTGTCATCGGCGGCGGCCCGGCGGGCTATGTCGCCGCCATACGAGCGGCACAGCTCGGCGGCAAGGTCACGCTCATCGAGAAAGACACACTGGGCGGCACTTGCCTCAACCGCGGCTGTATCCCCTCCAAAGCCCTCCTCCACAGCGTCGACATACTCCAGTCGGTGAAAGAAGCCGAGCAGTACGGCATCGATGTTCCCAGCGTGAGCGTCGACCTAGCGAAGATGATGGCGCGTAAGAACCGCGTTGTCTCCCAGCTGGTGAGCGGCGTGGGCGGCTTGCTCAGCGCCAACAAGGTCGAGGTCATCAAAGGCACCGCCAGACTCAAAGCGGGAAAGCAAATCGAAGTCACCGATGCCCAGGGACAGAAGCGCACCCTCCAAGCGCAGAAAATCATCATCGCCACCGGCGCGCGGGCCATCAAGCTCCCCATTCCCGGCGCCGATAGCCCCACCGGTATCATCCCCGCCGAGAGCATCCTGAACATCAGCGCCATCCCGAAGAGCCTGCTGATGATTGGGGGCGGGGTGGTGGGCCTGGAGATGACCACTATTTTGACCCGGCTCGGCGGCAAAGTGACCGTGGTGGAAATGCTGCCCCACATCCTCCCCACGGAAGACGAAGAGCTGACCAATATCATCACCAAGTCCCTCCAGGACGATGGCGTAGCGGTCTACACCGGCGCCAAAGTGACCAAGATTGAGGACGCGCCCGGCGGCAAGCTGGTCACTGTTGCGGCTAAAGACGGCGAAAAGAAGATTGAGGCGGAGATAGTCGCCATTGCCGTGGGGTATCGACCCAACACTGCCGACCTCGGCCTGGAAGAAGCCGGCGTCGCCAGCGTCAAGGGTGCTATCCAGGCCAACCAGCGTTTGGAGACCAACGTCCCGGGCATCTACGCCGTGGGCGACTGCATCGGCAAAATCATGCTCGCCTACATCGCGATGGCCGAAGGCGAAGTCGCCGCCGATAACGCAATGGGCAAGGACACGTGCATGGACTACAATGTCGTCCCGCGCTGTGTCTTCCTGATGCCCGAGCTGGCGGCCGTCGGCCTGACCGAGACGGATGCTGTCAATAGCGGCTACCAGGTCAAGGTGGGCAAGTTCCCCTTCGCCGCCAACGGTATGGCGACCATTCTCGGCGAGCGCCGCGGCATGGTCAAGATTGTTACCGACGCAAAGACCGGCCAGATTCTGGGTATTCATATCGTGGGTCCGAGGGCGACCGACCTTATTGCCGAAGCGACGCTGGC
>JBGOXU010000117.1:0-4441 GCA_041479305.1 Dehalococcoidia bacterium | reverse complement strand
CTCTGACGATAATCGGAACGAGCCCAGTAAATGCCCCAGGCGGCGCGGGGAATGACTACACCAGCCTACTTACTGGATTCCGTTTTTCAACGGAATGGTTGCGGTGGATTCCGACTCCCGTATCGAGTACGGGACAAGCTTCGTCGGGATGGACAATGCGGATTTGACTTTTCTTCTCTCGTCTCTGTAATATATATGCGGATATGCGCATATAGCCCTATTCAGGACTGGCAAGACAATGCAAGAGCTAATCAAAGCTATGAAAGCCCTCTCCGACGAGACGCGACTCCGGATGCTCAACGTGCTGATGGCGCGAGAGTGCTGCGTCTGCGAGATTATACAAGCACTCAATGTCTCCCAGAGCCGTGCCTCGCGTAACCTGGGCATTCTGGAGGCGGCCGGCTTCCTCAAGTCGCGCCGGGAAGGTCTCTGGATGCTATATGCTATCGACTGGTCGGGAGCGAACCGCTACGCCAGTTCCCTAGCGCGGCTAATCAAGGAGTCGGCCGTCCGCCACGATGTCCTGACCGAGGACCGGAAACGCCTGAAGAAGGCGCAGCGTGTCGGCCTGAAATGCGACTAAGAAACGAACAACACAGTGAATATTGATACAGTAACCACTCCCCTGCTGGCGGGCCTGATTGCCCTGAAGGACTACATCGCCCTGCACGTAATTACCTGCCTCATCCCTGCCTTCCTGCTCGCCGGAGCTATTGTGGCTTTCGTGTCGAAGGAGTCAATTATCGGCTACCTCGGTTCGGCAAGCAACAAAGTCTCATCGTTTGGCATCGCCGCCGGCGGCAGCTTTCTGGTGTCGGTCTGCTCCTGCACCGTTATCCCGGTGGCGAGCGGCATTTATTACGGCGGAGCGGGCATCGGCGCCGCCTTCATTCTCCTCTGGGTGGCTCCCGCCGCCAACATACTGGCCCTCGTCTACACCGGCTCAATCATCGGCGCGGAGATGGCAATTACGCGACTGATTGCGGCGCTGGCGGTCTCCTTCGCCGTCGGCGCGATTATGCTGGTTTTCTTCCGCAAGGAAGAACAGAAGCGCTCGCTGGCCGCCGAGTACAAAAAAGGCGCCGTGATGGCGAAGAAAGACCTCATCCTCCTTCTGCTCCTTGTCGTCAGCCTGCTGGCGCCCAACTACGCCGTCCAGAAAGGACCGTACCTTTACAAGGTTCTCGTCTGGATTGGAGCGACGGCGGTGGTTGCCCTTTACGCCTGGAAAGCCAAGAGTCAGCAGGAAATCAAGCGCTGGCTGAAGGAGTCCTGGTGGTTTGTCCGCACCATCTTCCCCATCCTCCTCATCGGAGTGTTTTTGGTCGGCGTCATCGGGTCGATTCTACCCCAGGAATGGATTCAGACCTGGGTGGGCGGGGAGGGGCTGAGGCAATCGTTCCTCGCCTCACTGAGCGGCTCCATCATCTACCTAGCCACCCTGACCGAAGCCCCCTTCGTCCATACGCTTATGGGACTAGGGATGGACAAGGGCCCGGCGCTGGCATTGCTCCTGACCGGTCCGGGACTGAGCTTGCCTAGCTGGCTGGCAATCGCCAAAGTCTTCGGCACGAAGAAAGCGCTCGTTTACATACCTACCATCATTATCCTGGGAACACTGGCTGGCTGGATAGCCGGCTTTATTCTGAATTAAAGGAGGTTCGAATGATTATTGAAGTTCTCGGCAAAGGTTGCGCCAAATGTGAAATGACCGAGAAAAATGTCCTGCAGGCGATGAAAGAACTGGGCATGAACCCGGGTATTGATGTGCTGGTCAACCACATCAGGGACATCAAGATGATTAGCGCCCGTGGTGTCATCATGACGCCTGCCGTGGTCATCAACGGGGTTAAGATGTCTCAGGGACGCATCCCGGAAGTGGGCGAAATCAAGAAGTGGCTGGAAGAAAATAAGGGCAAATAGGTGGTGGCTCCTCTCTAATCAAGATAGTGGCGAAAGGGCTCAGGGAGAATGTCAGTGCTTGAAATCAGAAAGGCTGCGGTGGGTCTGGATGAAAAAGAAGTGCTTGAACTGGAAAGAATCATTACCGACATGGATAAGGACGAAGCACTCAGGTTCCTCAAGAAATCAATCTACGAAAAAATTGCGTATTCCCAGCAGGGTAAGCTAAAATCGCATCTGGACAGCGCCAATCCGGTGGAGCAGTTCACTAATCAGCATCAGGGTAAGGAGCCATAAATATGGGCAAATCAACAGGCGGGCTGCTTTGCCGAGAGGTGAATGAGTGACGACAAATGCGCTGGTTTACATCACTTTGTGTGTGGTGCTCTGTCTGGTCTCTCTCCGCTTTGACCGGGCGAAGACAGTAGCGGGGCTGCAGAAGGGCTGGCGGATGTTCCGGAATATTGCTGTCCCGTTCCTGAACGTTCTCATCCTGGTTAGCATCGCTCTCTACCTGATACCGCCGGGCTTCATCAGCAAGTACCTGGGGGCTGGCTCCGGTGTCCTGGGGTTCATTACCGCAGCCCTGGTGGGTTCCATTACCCTCATACCCGGATTCATTTCTTATCCCATTGCCGCCAGTTTACTCCAACAAGGTGCCTCTTACACAGTAGTGGCAACCTTTATGACCACTCTGATGATGGTCGGCGTGGTCACCTTGCCTCTTGAATCACAGTACTTCGGCAAGCGGGTGGCAATATTGAGAAACTTCTTGAACTTCGTCGCCGCAATCCTGATTGGTCTGGCAGTGGGTATGATACTATGAGCGCTTATTTCCAGAAAATGAAGCCGTATCTCTTGATTACCGCCTTTGCCGTGTCGGTGCTGGTATCATATATTCTCGGTTTTGAGCCGGGGGAAGTAATCGCCGGACATTTTGCCCAATCCTTTGTCGAGATGATTACGTTTATCCCCTTCCTTTTCATCATTGTCGGGCTTTTTGACGTGTGGGTGCCCAAGAAGCAAATTGAGAAGCACATCGGGCCAAAATCGGGAGCAAAAGGCATCCTTCTCATCACCCTGCTGGCAATGCTCCAGGCGGGCCCGTTGTATGGCGCATTCCCGGTCGCTTACATCCTGTATAAAAAAGGCGCCGGCATAAGAAACACTTTTATCTTCCTGGGAGCCTTCTCATTCATGAAAATCCCGCTACTGGGCATAGAAATTGCGTATCTCGGCATCCAATTCAGTCTGGCGAAAACAGTGGTCGCCTTGCCGCTCTTCATCGGCATCGGGTACTTCATGGAATGGTACTTAAGAGACAAAGACTTCACGATTAGAGACCTTACGGAGCAACAAACAAGCAAGCGGAGGACATCGTGAGCAGTCAAGAACCAAAATCAGTCGTCCGCCGGCTTTCCTTTTTGGACCGCTTTCTCACCCTCTGGATTTTCCTGGCGATGGGGCTCGGGGTGGGGATGGGCTATTTTGTTCCGGGAGTGGCAAAAGTCATCACCTATTTCTCCATTGACACCACGTCCATTCCCATCGCCATCGGCTTGATTCTGATGATGTACCCGCCGCTGGCCAAGGTACGCTACGAGGAGCTGGGCCGCGTCTTCCGCAACTGGCGGGTGCTCGGGCTTTCCCTCATCCAGAACTGGGTCATCGGGCCTATCCTGATGTTCTTCCTGGCAATTCTCTTCCTGCGCGACTATCCCGACTATATGGTCGGGCTGATTATGATTGGGCTGGCGCGCTGCATTGCGATGGTTATCGTCTGGAACGAGCTGGCCAAAGGCGACCACGAGTACGCCGCGGGCCTGGTGGCTTTCAACTCCATCTTTCAGATTCTTTTCTACTCGGTCTATGCCTACATCTTCATCACCATTGTGCCGACGTGGTTCGGGCTGAAAGGCTCGGTGGTTCAGGTGACCATCGGGCAGATTGCTCAGAGCGTGTTCATCTACCTGGGTATCCCCTTCTTCGGCGGCATGATTACCCGCTTCGTCCTGATTAGGGCAAAGGGCCGCGACTGGTACGAGACCAGGTTCATCCCCCGAATCAGTCCCATCACCCTGGCGGCGCTCCTGTTCACCATCGTCGTGATGTTCTCGCTCAAGGGCGAGATTATCGTGCAACTTCCGCTCGATGTGGTGCGCATCGCCATACCGCTCCTTATCTACTTCATCGTGATGTTCCTGGTGTCTTTCTACATGGGCAAGAAGATTGGCGCCGATTATTCCAGGACCACCACCATTGCCTTCACCGCCGCCAGCAACAACTTCGAGCTGGCGATTGCCGTGTCCGTGGCCGTCTTCGGCATCGGGTCGGGGCAGGCGTTTGCCGCCGTCATCGGGCCTCTCGTCGAGGTGCCGGCGCTCATCAGCCTGGTCAACGTCGCCCTCTTCTTCCAGCGCAAGTACTTCGCCGGCAAGGGAGCACAGACCGCCCTGGGTGTCAAATAGCCGATAAATTAAGTAGTGGTACTTATTTGCCTACCGGGCGGGACAAAACTATAATTACTACCGAGAGCATT
>JBGOXU010000116.1:0-4540 GCA_041479305.1 Dehalococcoidia bacterium | reverse complement strand
GCCGTCCGCTCCTTCTTCCGCTACCTCGTGCGCGAAGAAGTCCTCGGAGCCAACCCCGCCGAGCTGGTCTCCTCCCCCAAGCTGGACAAACGCCTGCCCGAGTTTTTGACCGTCGAAGAGATGGTGCGACTGCTGAGCGCCCCCGACCTATCTCAACCCGAGGGCAAGCGCGACCGCGCCTTCCTGGAACTGCTCTACGCTTCTGGCATGCGCGTCAGCGAGCTGGAGAAGCTGGACCTGGATGATATTGACCGGGAGACCAATGAAATCCGGGTGTTGGGCAAAGGCTCCAAGGAGCGGATGGTCCTGATGGGCTTGCCCGCCGCCGATGCCCTGACCCGCTACCTCCACGAAGGTCGGCCTGAGCTTCACGCGGAAGCCAAGAAGAAGACCGACGCCGTCTTTCTGAATCGCTACGGGGAGCGGCTGCCCGCCCGTCGCATCCAGAAAATCCTTGAGGAATATGCCCGGCATCTAAACATCGATAAGCACATTCACCCCCACCTCCTCCGCCACACCTTCGCCACGCACATGCTGAATGGCGGGGCGGACCTGAGGGTTGTGCAAGAGCTACTGGGGCACTCCCAACTTGCCACCACCCAGATTTACACCCACGTCAGCAAAGCCCAGGCCAGGAAAATCTATCTCGCCGCCCACCCGATGGCCAGGATGTCCCGATTAGCATACGGGACTCCGATGAAATCGGAGAAACAGAATGAGCCAGAGAATAGCCAATCGACTTGAGAAACTGCGCCACCTGCTCGCTGAAAAAGAAATTGATGCCATTCTCATCTCCCAGCCGGAGAATCGATATTACCTTTCCGGGTTCTGGGGGTCGGCGGGCTCTTTGCTCATTTCCCAGAAAGACGCTATTCTGGCGACCGACTTCCGCTACGTCGAGCAGGCGAAGATTCAGGCGCCCGACTTCTCGATTTTCCGCACCACCGGCGAGGTGGGCGAGTGGTTTCCCAAGCTCATCGCCGACCTGACTCTGGGGAAGCTGGGGTTTGAGACCGGACACGTTACCTTCGAGTTGTACCGGAAGCTGACCACTGCCCTGAGCGAAAAACAGTCCGCCCTTAAGCTCACCCCCCAGGAAGAACTGGTGGAGTCCCTCCGCATCATCAAGGAGGCTGAGGAAATCGAGCTTATTGCCAGGGCCGCCGCCATCGGGGACAAAGCATTTGAACACATCGAGAGCGTAATTCGGCCCGGCATGACGGAAAAGCAGGCCGCCTGGGAGATTGAGAAATTCCTCCGCGAGCATGACAGCCAGAGTATGTCCTTCGATGTCATCGTTGCCGCCGGCGCCAATGCCGCCCTGCCCCACCACCACCCCTCCGACCGCCCGATTCAAGAGGGCGAGTCAATCGTGATGGACTTCGGCGCTCGCGTTGCAGGCTACACCAGCGACCTCACCCGCACTATCTGCCTCGGCTCACCGGATGACAAGTTCAAGAAGGTCTATGACATCGTTCTGGGCGCCCAGCTCGCGGCAATTGCCATAATCAAAGATGGCATGACCGGCAAGGAAGCCGATAGCCTCGCCCGGACGGTTATCAAGGAAGCCGGCTATGACGAGTATTTCGGGCACGGACTGGGTCACGGCGTCGGCCTGCAGACCCATGAAGCCCCTCGCCTGAGCTACCTCTCCAGTGATGTCCTGAAATCGAATATGGTCTTCAGCATCGAGCCGGGGATTTACCTGCCCGGATGGGGCGGGGTGAGGATTGAAGACCTGGTGGTTCTGGAGGGGGGCAAAGTCCGGGTCATCTCTCAGGCGCGCAAGGTTGCGAAATAGAAAGGACACTGATTTGCTTAAAGCCGATTTCCATATTCACACCGAGTATTCGATGGACTGCAAGACTCCGCTGCAGAAAATAATCGATAGATGTCTCGAGAAGGGCATCAACTGTGTCGCCGTCACCGACCACGATACCATCGAAGGGGCGCTGAAAATGCAGAAGATTGCCCCGTTCAAAGTAATCGCCGGCGAGGAGATTCTGACGCCGGTCGGCGAAATCATCGGCCTATTCCTGAAGGAGACCATACCCAGCGGGCTATCCGTCGACGAGACCATCGCCCGCATCAAGGCGCAAAACGGACTGGTGCTTATCCCTCACGCCTATGACTTCCTCCGCCCCTCATCCCTCGGCGGCAAGGTTGTGGCGGAAATCGCCGACAAAATCGATGTGATGGAAGCGTTCAACGCCCGCTGCACCTTCATCCGCTGTTCCACAAATGCTCGTAAGTTTGCCGAAAAACATAATCTTCCTCAAAGCGCCGGCAGTGATGCCCACACCGCCAATGAAATCGGCAACGCCTACGTGGAAATGCCCGACTTCAAGGGCAGAGACAACTTTCTTCAGTCTCTGACCCAGGGTAAAATCGTCGGCCACCGCACCAATCCGCTGACCCACGTCAGCAGCGCCCTGGCTAAGCTAAAGAAATATTAGAGGAGAGTGCTAAGAAACCTATACCCGTTACGTCCTTCCAGTTTTTGGGTTTGTGGAGTCTATAGAGTTCGTAGAGTTTATGGAGTTGAAGAGTCATGTTTAGGCCGGCACTAACTCAATCAACTCAACCAACCCAACAAACTCAAGCAACTCAATGAACTCAAGCAACTCCATAAACTCGCAGGGTATCGGGAAGGAGGAACAAGCTGTGTACAAGCTGGGCTGGTTTTCCACGGCGCGGGGGAAAGGCTCCCGCGGCCTGCTCAAGGCGGTGCAGGACAGCATCACTGCTGGCGACCTGAAGGCTAAAATCAAGTTCGTCTTTTGCAGTCGCGACCCCGGTGAAGCCGGAGCCACCGATGTCACCCTCCAGATGGTCAGAGACTACGGGATTCCTCTTGTCACCTATTCCTACCGCAAGTTCAAAGCCCGGCTCGGCCTGACCAAACCGGACGCGGCAGGAGCCCTGCCCGACTGGCGGCTGGAATACGATAGAGAGGTGATGGCGCACCTCAAGAATTTCCACCCCGACCTGTGTGTGCTGGCGGGCTATATGCTCGTCGTGGGTCCCGAGCTGTGCCAGAAATACAATATGATTAACCTCCACCCCGCTGCCCCCGATGGCCCCAAGGGCACCTGGCAGGCGGTCATCTGGAAACTCATCGCCGATGGCGCCAAAGAGACCGGCGTAATGATGCACCTGGTGACGCCGGAGCTGGACCGGGGTCCGGTGGTGACCTACTGCCGGTTCCCCATCCGGGGCAAAGCCTTCGACAAATACTGGGAGACAATCAGGGGCCGTTCTATCGAACAAGTTCAGAAGGAAGAAGGCGAGAACAACCTCCTCTTCAAGACCATCCGCGAGCACGGCTACATCCGCGAAATCCCCCTGCTCGCCACCACCATCAAAGCCTTCAGCGAGGGCAAAGTCAAAATCACTCCGGACAAGAAAGTGATTGACTCGCGAGGACGGTTGATAGAGGGCTACGACCTGAGCCGAGAGATAGACGAGCGGGTGAAGGGTCTACTGACTATATAAAGCCAGAACCAGGGGGATGGAGAGGTTCACCCCACTTCTCATATTAAAAAAGCTGGAGGAGCATAACCGGACACTCCTCCAGCTCTAAGGTCTGCCCAGAATTGCCAGCTAGGACGACTGCTTCTTGGCTTTGGCTTCTTTCTCCGGCTTCTTGAGGACTTCATCGATGAGGCCGTACTCCACGGCCTGTTCTGGGTTCAGGTAGAAATCTCTATCGGTGTCGTGGATAATTTTCTCCATTGGCTGGCCCGTATGCTTAGCGATGATACTGCGGATTATCTCCTGGAGCCGCATAATCTCGCGGGCGGCGATTTCGACATCGGCCGCTCTACCCTGCGCCCCACCAAAAGCCTGGTGCAGGTGAATCGTCGAGTTGGGCAAAGCATAGCGCTTGCCTTTAGCGCCGGAGCACAGCAGGACAGTCGCCATGCTCGCCGCCAAACCGAAACTGATAGTCGATACTTGTGGAGTTATCAACTGCATCGTATCGTAGATTGCCAGGCCGGCATTGATGACACCGCCCGGGCTATTGATGTACAGGCTGATGTCCTTGTCCGGGTCCTCCCGGTCGAGGAACAGGAGTTGGGCGATAATCACGTTGGCAATCTGGTCATTAATCGGACTGCCCAGGATGACGATTCGCTCCTTCAGCAGGAGCGAATAGATGTCAAAGGCGCGCTCCCCTCGTGCGCCGCTCTCAATTACCATCGGGATAACATTAGTTGGGTCTATCATTGTTTTGCCTCCTCTCTCTTCTCGGTGGTCTTCTCGGGTTTCGCGGCTTCAACGGCGGGCGTCACGATTTCACCGCTCTGAGTTTTCGCTATCTCGGTGAGTCTCTCTAGAGTCTTGCGGGTCAACAGCACCTGTTTAATCGATTCGCGCGAGCGGGGGCTGTTGAACAGCTTCTGAAGCTCTTCCTTCTTCTCCGTAGCGCCCTTCACCATGTTCTCGACCTCAGCGTCGATTTCCGCCTCGCTGACCTCAATCTTCTCCTCTTCAGCGACCTTGCCCAGCACCAGTGACCGGATGACTCTTTTTTCGG
>JBGOXU010000115.1:0-4543 GCA_041479305.1 Dehalococcoidia bacterium | reverse complement strand
CTCAGGGGTTAAACTAATTCCTGAGAAAGACTGGCATCCTATCCCCGAGATTGAAGTCGTTGACCCACCCATCACCTGGGCGCAGCGCGAACTCATTTTCGATCAGATTGCGAAACACATGAAGTTGTCTAAGCGGCACGCTAAGAATGATTACCTCCTCAGGGGCTTGATCTCTTGCGGTACGCACATGGGTAAGAACGGAGAACCACGCCGATACGTTGGGACACCAAAGTACTTCGCCAAGACGGGAAAACGGGAGTTCTATTACCACTGTCCAGTTGGCAGGTGCCCGTACCCAACGCTCTATGGTCCCGAAATGGACGAGCAGGTAAAGGAGGCTATTGCCAATATCTTAACCAAGCAGCAGGAAGAATTCTACAAATTCCTGTCAAGTGAAACAACTCGCGAAGAGCAGATCAAGCATTCCCAGCAAGAAATAAGTGCTTGCGAACGGCGCCGCGAAAGAAGCTTACGCCTGCAGGCATCACTGGAAGAGCGACATCTTGGAGGTGAGATAGACCCGGAAGTATACCAGAGGTTGAAGAGCAAGTTTAACACTGAGAGAGAAGGAGCGGAGACAAGGAAACGGGAGCTGGAAGGGTCTTTGGCACAATTTGGGCGTGAGAGGGAGGCAGCAGAGGCCGTTGGAAAACTTCGCGACAGATTCGCCCACAGGTTGAACGAACTAACCGTCGCGGAATGGCGGACGCTCCTTAGCACATTAAACGTAAAAATCGTGGTGAGTCCAAAAGAAGTACCGGAGGGGACTCACGACCTTACCTGGGCCATCGACCTGAAAGAGAAATATCTGCCAGCGACGTCGCAGAAGGAAGTGCCATTGCTTCCAAGATTACAGGTTCATCCCTACAGTAAACCCTGGATAATGAGTATTGGAATACCGCTGGAAGCAAAGGATCGGGTAGGCTCTATTGTGTTAGACAGACCTGGCTCAGGCTAATTTCACCGGGTTTGGGGAAGTGGCCACCCCCCACCAGCCCGGCATTGGAGATGGTGTAGTGGGGCGAACGAAAGGGCCTCTCCCGCATCATTGGCGTATCGGACGGCAGCAGGCCGCTGACGCTGTAAATTTTGGTCACCTCGATGGCTTCGTCGGTCGTCATCGGCGGCAGAATTGAAGGCAAAGCGCGAGCGAGCAGTGTCTTGCCGCTCCCCGGCGGGCCGGACATCACCAGGTTGTGGGCACCGGCGGCCGCCACTTCCAGCGCCCGTTTGACGTGCTCCTGCCCCTTGATGTGGGCGAGGTCGGTGGACAGGACGATGGGTGCGGAGGGTTCGCTCTTGGCCGCGGTGAACTCGGGGGCGGGGATTTCGCCACGCAGAAAGCCGACCAGCTGGGCAAGGGAGGTAAAAGGCAGAATCTTCGTCCCCTCAATCAAAGAAGCCTCTTCGGCATCGGACTCCGGAACGATGACGGTGGAGACGCCAATCTCCCGCGCCAGGGCGACCATCGGTAAGATGCCGTTAGTGTGGCGCAGGCTGCCATCGAGGGATAGCTCGCCGAGAATTATCATATCGGAGACCACGGCAGAGACCTGCTCGGAACTCAGCAGGATGCCGACGGCAATGGGCAAATCGTAAGAAGGGCCGGCTTTTTTGAGGTCGGCCGGCGCCAGGTTGACCACAATGCGCCTCATCGGGAAGGAAAAACCAGAGTTCCTGATGGCGGGGCGGACCCGCTCTTTGGCCTCCTCCACGGCGGCATCGGGCAAGCCGACAATGAGCATTTTCGGCAGGCCACTGGAGATATCGACCTCAACGTCGACCAGATGTCCATCGAGACCGACGACAGCGGCAGTCTTGACCTTGGCGAGCATAGCCCTCCGACTAAAGCGAAGCGTTGCCAATCAGGCCGAAGAAGTGGAAAACAACCACGACGATTACTGACGAGAGGAGCGTGCCGGCGACCACCTGCATCAGCGAGTGATGCTTGAGCTCAATCCTCGACCAGCCGACCGGTGGAATCATCACCGCGGTTATGGCGCCGAGCGAGCCGTAGAGAATGGTCAGCATCGTCACCGAGGCAGCGGCAAAGGCGGCGTGGAGGCTGATTTTCCAGAAGAAGTTGATGCACATAAAGACAACCACTGAGGCCAGCGCCGCCACGTACGACGCCGTCAGTACTAGAGGCGCCTTGAAGTATATCAGCAGGCCGTAGCCGATGACATTGCAGACCCCGGCGAGGGCGTAAATAATATAGCGCTGGCGGCGGATGTTGATGAAGATGCCCTCCATCTTATCGTTGCGGACGAGGTACATTATGGTGGAGAAAACGGGCAGAATACTGATACCCACCAGCATCAGCGACCACTTGACCGCCTCACCGACGGTGGCCGTCGCCCCAAAGGATAGTAACAGGATTAGCGCCAGGCCAACCAGGAAAGGATTGAGGACGGCGGAGATTATCTGTGCCAGCTTCGTCTTCATAGCTTTCAACCAGACATTATACTACACCGAATGGCGATTTCGCCAAAACCGCCTGTCGCAACTATTTTCTGCGGAGCTTACCATAAGCCGCTTTAATTACCCAGCCGAGCAACCCCCAGAATAGCACTGATGCTGGCACATAGACCTGTGGAACTCTCAATATCCAGGGAATTGTGTAATGAGCTTGCGAGGAATGCGGGTCACCCAGAAACCTGATTGAGAGACCATAAATCGTATCGCCAAGCAGCGTCCCAGGGATATTGAGCAAGAACAGGGTATCTGTATGTTCGCGGAACCAGACCGAGATGAAACCAGCTGTTGCACCGCAAAGTAAGAAAACGATAACAAAAATCAGTCTCTTCATGATTTCATACCCATCAGAACTCCGGCGCGGGCGGCAGAGAGCGCTTGTGCTTATTCGTCGCGACCTTCGCTTCTATTTTTTCCCTCAGGTCGGCGGGTAGCTCACCGCCAAGCAAGTAGCGGTCGACGTCATCATACTTGAAGCCAAGCTCCCCTTCCGAGGTCTGGCCGGCCCACAGCCCGGCCGATGGCGGCTTGGCGATGATGGGCTCCGGGACGCCGAGAAACCGCGCCAACTCCCGCACCTGCCCCTTGACCAGGTTGCCCAGGGGCATGATGTCCACTCCACCATCGCCCCACTTGGTGAAGTAGCCCACGGCCAGCTCGCTGCGGTTGCTCGAACCGACGACAAGGTACTGAAGCTGGTTAGCGACGTAGTAGAGCGTGACCATGCGCAGTCGCGACTTCAGGTTGGCCTGGGTGACGCGGCTGGTGGCCGGGTCGGACTCCAGTTCGGGCAGCGCCTTTAGGAGGCAGCTCAGCATTTCATCGAGCACGACCTCTTGGGTCGGAATGTCAAACTTCTTCGCCACGAGGAGGGCATGCTCTTTGTCCTCTTCAATACTGCAACAGGGCATAATGACGCCGAGCATATTCTGAGGGCAGGCTCTCCGGCAAAGCGCCGCCAGCACCGAGGAATCGATGCCGCCGCTCATCCCGATGACGACACCTTTCCGCCCCGCCACCTGCACCTGCTCCTTTATCCATAACACCAGCTTGTCCGCCAGTTGCTGAGTCTCCATTTTGACCTCCGGTTAGTGGTAGTATACAATCCTCTTGCCAGCCGGTCAAAAGCGTCCCTTTGTCTTCCTTCCCTTCGAGTAGTATAATAATCTGTCAGGAGGCGCGCCAATGTTTGAACGCACTGTCTTCGTTGGGAAGTCGGGCAAAGAATACCGCTACTGGATATACGACTTAGACGATAAATTCGGCTCGACGCCGGCCAACTATGCCTTCGTCAAAGAAGCCGAACCGGGCTGGTTCGAGCCTATCTACATCGGCCAGACGAAGGATATCCACCGTGAAGTCTTTGCCAGCCTCCCTAAGTGGCAGTGCATTCAGCAGAACCACCCCACCCGCCTCTGTGTCCACCGCAGTAGTAAGAACGAGCCGGAGCGATTGGCCGAAGTGGACGACCTTATTCAGAAGTACCGCCCCCTCTGCAACGAGTAACGGTTCAACTGTCATTGCGAGACCCGATGGCATCGGGTCGTGGCAATCTCAACAAATCAAGAACCATGCCTTGAGCCTGCTTCGCTCAGAATGACATCCCTAACTAAATAGTGATTTGACTTGACCTCGCAAAACTCCTAAACTGGAATTGGAGTCAAGAAATGCCTATCTACGAATACGTTTGCCACAATTGCGGCACGAAGTTCGAGTTGATGCGGCCTTTCAGCAAGTCAAGCGAACCGGCTTCCTGCCCGCAGTGTCAGAAGATAGCCCGGAGAGCCGTCTCCAGGTGCGCCTCCTTTTCCAAAAGCGAGTCCGGCGTCAGCACGCCCATCGGCGGGAGCTCCTGCAGTAGCTGCGGCGGCTCTTCCTGCTCCACCTGCGGTCATTAAGCTAAGAGGCAGTCCGCACCGGCATTGCCAACTTCTCCCTCCACGGCGGCAAGGACGACATCCTCTACCCGGTCGATAGACAGACCTACAACCAGAGCATCGAAATCCTGCGCCGCGCCATCAACCGGGCGAGGCTGGGGTTAAGCGATAAGAGGGAGGCGGAAGGGAGG
>JBGOXU010000114.1:0-4552 GCA_041479305.1 Dehalococcoidia bacterium | reverse complement strand
GATGATGCCGTCAGCGCTGGCGGCAAGCGGCGAGTTAATGTTCTCATTGAGCTGGACGATGAGCCTCTTCTGGTTGGCGCCGGCGTCCAGGGAATAGAGCTCACCTTTCTCGGTGGCGGCAATCACCACCCCGCCCACCAGCACCGGCGACGAGCTAATCGGACTGCCCAGGTCGAACTCGGTCACCTTCTCACCGGTGTCGCCCTTGAAGGCGTAGACTTTGCCGTCCAGGGAAGGCGCGTAGACAATACCTTTGTCCGCCAGCGGCTTTGCCCAGAACCAGTTGCTGGCCATAAACTTCCACTTTAGGCTGCCATCGCCGGCATTCAGGGCGTAAAGGTAGCGGTCGAACGACCCGATATAGACCGTGCCGTCAGTAACCAGCGCGCTAGCGGCGATAGCGCCCAGAGTGGTGAAGTCCCATTTCTTGGCGCCCGTGTTGGCATTGATAGCATATAGTTTCTTATCGAAGGAACCGAGATAGACGGTGTCGTCAGCCACGTTCGGCGTCGACCAGATTTTATCGCCGGTCTTGAATTCCCACTGGAAGTCGCCGGTGGCGGCATCGAGGGCGTATAGCTTGCCATCGGCGCTGCCGAAGAAGACCTTGCCCAGCGCCACCGTCGCCCCGCCGACGATGGGTTTCATCTCGCCCTCACGCGGGTAGACCCAGCGCGAAGCGCCGGTCTTGACGTTGTTGGCGTACAGCTTGCCGTTGTAGCCGGAGATGTAGACCAGCTCGGAAGTGACCACCGGAGTGCCGTAGATGGCCACGGCGACGGTAGTAGGACCGCAGCTCAAGCCGCCGCCCGCCTGCCGGGTGGTAAAGGGAACGTCCTGGTAAAGCCGCTCGCGGGTGACGGCATTCAGCGCCACCAGCTTTCCGCCCATTGAAGCCACAAACAGATTGCCATCGCCAGGCGCTGGTCCTGCCCAGCCCCGCGGCACCTTCTGGGTGCCGGTGCAGCTGGATAAGACTAAAGCGATGATGATAACAAGGGCGAGGGCTATCACCAGGAGGCGGGATTTGCGGGTCAGGTTCAAATATAGTCTCCTACTCTTTCAAAATCAGGGTACGGGGTCATAACCGCCGGCGTGGAAGGGATGGCAATGGGTGAACCTTTTGATTCCCAGCCACACGCCCTTGCCCAGACCGAACTTATCGATGGCTTCATAGGTGTATTCGGAACAGGTGGGGAGAAAGCGGCACGATTTGCGGCGGTAGGGCGACACCGCCGACCGGTAAAAGCTAATTAGCGCTAAGGCAAGCCTCTTCATATCTGTCCATCAATAGCTGAGCGCGGCCGAGCACGTCCTTGACCGCCTTCTCAAGCGTGGCATAACTGGCACCGGCGGCCGGAGGGCGGGCGATTAACACGATGTCCCGGCCCGGTCGCAGGAGCGTTTGCCTCATAATCTCCCGTAATAGTCGCTTCACCCGGTTTCTGACCACCGCACCGCCTAAACGCCGCCCCACGGTCAAGCCGTATCGGGATAAGGCAAGTCCGTTGGGCAGAGTCTTCAGCACCACCAGGTGGTTTACCAGTGAGCCGCCTTTGCTGAAGACCCGGGCAAACTGGGCGGCTTTGGTAAGATGCTGTTCTCCCTTCACCTTACCCCTCCCGGGACAACTTTGGGCTAGACCACGGTCAGGCGTTTGCGGCCCTTGAGCCGCCTCGCCTTGAGAACGTCGCGACCGCCCCTGGTGCTCATTCTCTTCAGAAAGCCGTGTTCGCGCTTCCTGGGTATTCGCTTTGGTTGGTAAGTCCTTTTTGGCATTTTATTTCCTGGTCAAAACAATATCCTATTTTGTGCTATCGAGTAACGGGAATCAGGCAAGGACTAGCTCGCCGTGGCCGGTGCTGGCGGCTCGGTCTGGGCCACTTCGGCTGCCGGCGCGGGCTGAACTGGCGCGGGCTGGTCCGGTGGCATAGCCATCTGCGGCTGTCTTTCCGTAAAGCGCGGGCGCCCCTCAAAGCCACGCGGCCTGGGTTCTCCCCCGCGGCCTAATACTGCCACGAAGGGCAATAGAGCAAGATGGCGCGCTCGCTTGATTGCCGTTGCCAGCAGGCGCTGGTGCCGGGCACAGGTGCCTGTCCTCCGTCGCGGCTCAATCTTGCTGCGGTCCGAGATGAAGTTCTTCAGCTTCTCGGCGTCTTTGTAGTCGATGACCTTGACTTTGTCCTTACAGAAGACGCAGACCTTGCGCCTGGGCGCGTACCTGGGCTTAACCCATTTTTTACCTTTAATGTCCGGTCTAGTTGTTTCTGGCATGCGTACCCTTTCCAATTAACTGAATGGTATATCGTCCGGCTCGAGGTCCCCGGCCGCGCCTTCTTCACTCTTTCCCTCACCCGGCGCCACCAGGCCTCGTCTATCCAGGAATACCACTTTGTTGGCGATGACTTCACTCCTTGAACGCGGCTGTCCCTCCGGGTCTTCCCAGCTGCGGGTGTGGATTCTGCCCTCCACGTAAACCAGCTTGCCCTTTGCCAGGAACTGGTTGCACTGCTCGGCAAGCTTGTTCCAGGCGACGATATTGAACCATTCCGTCTCCTGTTTCCGTTCCCCCTCCGGGGTGGTCGATACCCAGTTGGTGGCCACCCGGAACGAGGTCACCGGCTTGCCGTTGGGGGTGAACCGCATTTCCGGCTCTCCGCCCACATTCCCGATGATTATCAACTTGTTAAGGCTTGGCATTTCGCTGCCTCCTTTACCCCGCCAGTGGCAACAAGCCGGGCGGGCTAGCCTCCTACTTTAACCAGGAGGTGCCGTAAGACCTCTTCCGCAATCCGCAGGTTGGACTCCAGCTCCTTGCTGAAGGCGGGTTTCATCTTGAACTTGGTCAGCACGTAGGTGCCTTCCTGGAAGTGGTTGATGGCATAAGCCAGCTTGCGCTTACCCCAGCGGTCCTCGCTGGCGATGGCGCCACCTTTGCTGGTGATAAACTGGTTGATTTTGGCGATGGCCGCATCGAGGGCTTCCGCCTCAAGCTGGGGGCTGAGAATGTAGATTAGCTCGTACTCATGCAGCTGTCTATCTTCGATTTTGGGCGCTTCAGTAGTGGTCGCAGTTTTCTCGGTCGTCATATTGTTCCTCAGGCAAATTTTACGGCTCATTATAACATAACCGTCAATCTTAGACAAATTGGCGAGTCTGGACAGACTTGAGGGACAGCACCTTGACACCACCTACCGCCTTTGCTAGACTCTATTTGGCAGGGCGAGCTTCCTGCCTGTCAAACGGCCCCGTGGTGTAGCGGTCTAACATGCCACCCTGTCACGGTGGAGATCGGGGGTTCAAATCCCCCCGGGGTCGCCACTTCATTATTTTATTGACACTGGGCTTTACCCGGTGATTCTCCCCTATCCCATTGGCACTCGGCATAAAATCCCATCTCATCTATGGGCAGAAATAGTCCGTTCTCGCGGCTCCCAGAGCTTGAGAGAACTGGCTAGGAAGTGTAATGTATCCCACGAGTCTGTAAGGCGAACATTTATGACTTCGTCCGCAAAACCAGCGATAAACCTGAGTGAAAGATTCTAATATCGTTTGCTGTTCAGAATGGCCGGCTGCTAATAATGTTTTAGCAGCCGTCTTTTATTGTTAAGGATTCCAGCTCCTGTCTCTTGAGCTTATTAGCAGCTAGTGCATCCAATCTAGAGGGGCTTCGAGGTCCGATCTGCAATACACAGCCTACAGCGTGGAGACGCTCTGCCCCCATATCGGCCAGCTTCAGCTACCTAGCCAGAGCATACCTTCGCATCTCTGGACTGAACTGATCCAGCGCTACCGGACGAGTACCCTAATGGCATTAGCCAAAGACTATGGTGTTAGCCATGAGACAGTGAGAAGAACAATCAAGAGACACCTTCCCAATAATCTGGAAAGGGGAATTTAGTCTGCCACCGGGACGGCTGACCATGAAGCACTATAGGAATGGGCGAATGCCTGGTTATCGGCCATAAGGCCAACAAGAACGATACCCGTGCAACGTTTGTGGTATTAAACGAGAGGCCATCCTCCACGATGATAGGTTCGAGCATCGCAGTTCAGATTCATCAATTGAAAGAGGGAAACCTCCGTAAACTGGAAGACGGACCGATGGGTGGCAGCCAGTTTCATTTCGGTGATGATGTAATAGGGTATGCTATGGATGCGCCTCTCCCCGAAAAAGGCCCCTGGAACTTGGCCCGTATCAAGGATGGTGCTCTCGCACAGGTAGCCTACCAGATAACTGACTGTGGTCTTATCTGGCTGCCGGGGATGGCGAAGGGTGCTGCCATTCTCGTTCCTATCACAACGGTCTCCGTGATCGGAAAAGTTGGGCTGTACCATATTGAGGTGGTCCCCGAAATTTGGACAGGTTGTTAAGAGCGGGTTCTGCTCCTAGAATAAAGACAGAACGGGAGGGACAGGACATGAAACAGAACCGAAGGAAGCACAGTCCATCATTTAAAGCCAGGGTAGCCATTCGGCAAGCTCAGGCTGAAGCCTTGGAAGCGCTAAAGGGTGAGGAGACAACAGCCGTACTGTCCAGCCGGTTTGAGGT
>JBGOXU010000113.1:0-4556 GCA_041479305.1 Dehalococcoidia bacterium | reverse complement strand
TTGTACCCAAGTTCTCTCTCCAGGGAATTCAAAACCCGGAGGTGCGAAAAATACACCTCTACATTCTTCCCAAGATCTCCTCGAAGAAGCTCCACGCGAAACGCGATTTCTTTCTGTTTTCCTGCCTCAATACTAAAAGGTAGATTCTCACGGAACCGCAGCATTAGTTTGGGCTTTTTCTCTTCTTCAAGTTCTTTCAATGCTTTCTTCACTGCTTCAGGCAGCTTCTCGGCCGACTCCTTAGAGGTTATTGTGACTTCTTCTATGGCTCGGAGAGTCCAGAAAACTCTAAAGATTCCAAATGTGATAGCTCCAAGAGATACCGCCCAAAGTAGAATAGCCACAAAACCCGGAACCTCAGCTGAGCCACTAGCGCCAATAGATGCCACAACAGCTACAAGGAAAGCGGAGCCAGGATAAATCACAGCCCCTTTTCGCCTAATCAGCATTACCCTACGCTTTACGCGGTCCAGTTGACTCTGATATCCTGCAATTTCCGCCTCCATATTTTTGAGTCTTTCCGACAGTTTAGACGTGTCGAGTTGCCCTTGTTTTTTCGCCCTTGTAAGTTCCTCCTGCACTTCCTCAATCTGATTCTCTTTAGTCACCTTCTGATTCAGCAGGATTTCTTCTTGGCTTTGCGCGGCAGTCTCAGTTGCTCTACCTATTATTGAAGCGGCAAACACGAACACTGTAACCACAATTGCGAGCAAACTTAGTGCCAGAAAGAACGTCAGCTGATATACAATACTCATCAATACTACCCTCGTATTTTATGTTAATTATATTTTACTCCACATTTTTCTTGCCGTCTATACTATTTATTATTAGATAGTAGCAATCACTCCAGCGCATTCGTGTAAATCTCCCTGACGTCTGCTTCGGTCAGATTCCTCGGATTTGGGATGAAAAGCCGACTCTGCTGCATCGCGCCCGCTACGAACTTGTCCAGAGCCTTTTCGGTGATGCCGTATTCGCCCAGCGTGGTAGGAATCCCAATAGTCTCCAGAAGGTTGAAGAGAGAACTGACCAGCAGTTCCGCCGCCTCGTTATCGGACAGGCCATCGGTGTTCTCGCCCATCGCCTCGGCAATCAGGGCATATCTGGCCGGGCTCGCCGTTCGATTATAGTCCACGACGTAGGGCAGCATAATGGCATTGGTGCGGCCGTGCGAGAGATGGTACTCCGTGCCCAGCACGTAGGCTAATGCGTGGACCGCCCCCAGCCCCCCGCTACCGAAAGCCAGTCCCGAGATGGTGGCGCCCAGCGCCATATTGTAGCGCGCTTCCAGGTTTTCGCCCTTGGCGCAGGCAATCGGCAGGTACTCACCGATGAGACTAATGGCCTCAATCGCCAGGACGTCCGAGAACGGCGTGGCATTAACCGAGACAAAAGTCTCGATGGCGTGAACGAGGGCGTCCATACCGGTATCCGCGGTCACGGCAGACGGGCAGGAGACCGTGAGCAGAGGGTCGACGATGGCTACATCGGCTAGGCCAAAATCAGTAAAAATCACCTTCTTCGTGTTTTCTTCTTCATCCGTGATGACAAAATTGCGGGTAACCTCACTCCCCGTCCCGGCGGTGGTGGGAAGCAAAATCTTGGGCAAGCCACGCTGTGGGACCTTGTCAAACCCGGCGTAGTCAACCACTTTGCCGGGGTTCCTGGCGAGAAGCGCTGCCCCCTTAGCCGTATCCATTGAGCTACCCCCACCGATGCCAATGACCAGGTCAACCCCCTCCTCGCGCACCAGCCGACCGCACTCGTCCACAATTCTTGCCGGCGGCTCCGGCACAACCTTATCAAAAACGATGAAGTCTATTCTCTGGGCTTTTAAGGACTCCTCAACACCCTTCAAGTTGCCCGCCTTGAGCACTCCTTTGTCAGTGACAATCAGCGCCTTCTTCGCGCCGAATTTCCCGGCCTCCTTACCGACCTGGCTGACAGCGCCGTTGCCGAAAACGATTTTGTTCGGCGAGAAGTAGTTGTTCATTTTGGTCATCATGGCAATAGACGGTCTCATCTGTGTTCCCTCCTGTCGAGAAAATCAGCCCTAGTTTAGCACAAAAGAAGAGCAATATCAGCATAGCTTCCCGCGAAACTCAAACAGATTATATTCAAATCCCCCTATTTCCCCCATTTTCTAAAGGGGGATTAAGAGGGATTTCCCCCGGGAACTGGATTCCGGCTTCCGCCGGAATGGAAGGAAATATTTGGCTTGACGCCTTCCCCACTACCCTCTACAATAATCTTGGTGCGCCGGGGTGGCGGAATTGGCAGACGCAGCGGACTTAAAATCCGCCGGAGTAAAATCCTTGAGGGTCCGAGTCCCTCCCCCGGCACCAAGAAGTGCTATGCCCTGGATTATTATCGTTCTGGGCTACCTCCTCGGCGCCCTCCCCACCGCCTTCCTCGCCGGACACTTCCTCAGAGGAGTCGATATCCGCCGCGTGGGCGACGAGAATATGGGCGCCGCTAACGCCTTCCGAGAGCTCGGACCGGCGATTGGCATCGGGGTGGGGCTGATTGACGCCGCCAAAGGCTCTGTTGCCATCCTGATTGCTCAGGCGGTCGGGGTTTCCCAGCTTGGCGTTCTCACGACCGGGCTGGCAACCGTCATCGGGCACAACTGGCCCGTGTTCATCGGCTTCCGGGGCGGTCGCGGCGAGTCAACGACCATCGGGATTTTGCTGGTGCTGGTGACCAGGCCAATGCTCATTCTAGCCATTCCAACAGTAGCGACCCTCATCATCAAAAAGAACGTCAATATCGCCAGCGCCGTGCTTTTCATTGCCCTGCCGGTGGTGGGGTGGGTGATGCACATTTCCGGAATACTCATTGCCTACGGCATCGCTATGCCCTGTCTGGTCGGCTTCACCCATTACCTGCGCGTTCGGGGTCGGGTGGTTACCCAGGCATGACCAGGGTTGTCATTCTGACCCTTCCAAAGAAGGGGAAGAATCCGTCTGAGGCGGATGCTTCCCCCGATTTGCATCGGGGTCAGCATGACAGGTGAGCGGCACCCCTAGAATTCTGACTGTTTTTCCGCTAAACTATCTATATAGAGGTATTTGTTTATGACACAGAGACACGGCCTGGTCCAGCTTTTCACCGGCGAGGGGAAGGGTAAGACTTCCGCCGCCCTGGGCACCGTCTTGCGCGCCTCCGGCCACGGCTTCAGAACGTATATCATTTTCTTCATGAAATCAGAGTTGCCGCACGGGGAAATCGCCGCCCTGCGCCACCTGCCCAACGTTGAAGTCGCCAAGTACGGCGGGCTGAAATTCGTCAACCCGGACCGCATCAAGCCGGAGGATATCGCCAAAGCCGGGGAAGCTCTGGCCGCCGCCCGCGAGGCGATGCTCAGCGGCAGGTATGACCTGATTGTCCTCGACGAGCTGAATATCGCTGCCGCTTTCAAACTGGTGGATGTGGATGAGGTCATCAAGCTGATTAAGGACAAACCGCCCGAAGTCGAGCTTGTTCTGACCGGCCGCTACGCCGACCCTAAACTGGTCGAGTCGGCCGACCTGGTCACCGAGATGCGGAAAATCAAGCACCCGTACGATAAAGGAGTCCCCGCCCGCAGGGGCATCGAGTACTGATTAAAGCGTACCGGATGATGAATGAATTGTCATTGGTAGGAGCACATTTGCTTCGCTCAGTGTAAACTCAGCGACGAAGCAATCCGTCCAAAACGGGGGAGCTACGGATTGCTTTGCCCGCCTGAGGCGCACTCGCAATGACGTTACGTTTCATTTTAGGATGTTGTATCAAGGTTTAACTCGTATGTACTGGAAGGGAGGAGGCAACGAAGGTCACTCTGAGCGTCATCAAGGCGGACATCGGCGGCTATGTCGGCCATTCGTCATCGCACCCGGACATCCTCGCCGAAGCGGACGGTTACCCGGAAAAGCTCGAGGAAAGGTTCTCCAGGCTTGACTGAGCCACTAGCACTGGCTAATATTAAATAACCATTGGATAAGGGGGTGAGGAAAATGGGATACTACGTGATGCTGACCAAACTGACCGACGAAGGCCGGAAGACCATCAAGTCAAACCCGAAGCGCATCCAGGAAGTCAACAAAGAGGTCGAAGCCATGGGAGTGAAAATATTATGTCAATATTTCCTCCTCGGCCCCTATGATTTCGTCAACATCCTGGAGGCTCCCGACAACAAGACGATGTCCAAAGTGGCGCTGGAGCTAGGAGCGCGGGGCACCGTGGAGACGATGACCATGGCGGCAATGCCCGTCGATGAGATTGCGTAGTCTGGAGCGCGTTTGCCAAAACTTCTCCTGGCAACCAATAACAACGCCAAAGTCCGGGAATATAAGGCATTTCTCGCCGACCTGCCCTGCCGGTTGGTCACGTTGGCCGATGAGGGCATCGACCTCGTTGTCGAGGAAGTTGGCGAAAGCCTGGAGGAGAACGCCCGTCTCAAAGCCACCCTACTCGCCGCGCGGAGCAGGCTTATTACACTGGCCGATGATTCCGGCCTGTGGGTTGATGCGCTGGGCGGCGAACCGGGGCGGCTATCCGCGCGCTACGCCGGC
>JBGOXU010000112.1:0-4572 GCA_041479305.1 Dehalococcoidia bacterium | reverse complement strand
TTTGCCCACTTTCCACGGCTCGGTGGCAATGAGCACGGCGACGAGGTCGGCGCCGACAAATCCGGCGATGTTGGGCAGCAAATGGACGTAAGCTCCCGGCGCAATATTCAGGCCGATTTCCCTGGCTTTGACATCGAGCGCTTGGCTCGCCGCCGGAACATAAGGCGCCAGACCCAGCTGGGCGACGGGCAGGCGGAGGAACAGGTGGTGCATCGCCGTGTTCCCCACAACGACCGCCTCGACGATGTTCTCCGGCCTGGCTTTGACCTCCCCGCAGAGGTCGATGGCAATCTGGCTGAGAGCCGTGATGACTACATTCTGCAGCCGAGCGGCTTCCGCCGGCGATTCCCTCGCCCTGCCGATGCGGGTGATGACATCCTCCCCGTAGCTAATCTGCGGATTCATAATGCCGATGGACGCCAGCGTCTTACCGGTCTCCAAATCGACCAAATAGCCGGCAATCTTGGTGGTCCCGATGTCCACGGCCAGCCCGAGGTTGGGAGTGGGGGAGGGACTGACGGCGACCACTTCGCCATCGCGCACCGAGGCCTGCGCCTGCCATTCCCACGAGCGCAGTCGCGGGGACATATCTCTCAGCACGGCGTCGTCAATCAGGGAACAACTGACCTGGTGCTGTTGCTCCAGTGTGTCCAGCAGGCGGCGGTCATCCGCCCGCAGGTCGGCCAGCGAAGGGACGGGTATCTTGACCGTGTAGGCGCGGACCGGCGGGTCGGGCGCGACCGCCGCCTCCATTCCCTCCACCTGGGTACGCTGCTGGGCGGTCATTGACTCGGGCGGGACGTGGACTTTGACGTCCGATTTGGCATAAGTCTGACAGGCGAGCCGGTAGCCCTGCTTGAGCTCATCGGCAGAGAAGACGTCCTTTTCCGTGGTGGTAGGCGGTGAGACCGTGCCCTTCATCACCTGGACTTTGCAGGCGTAACAGGTACCGGCGCCGCCGCAAATGCTGGCTAGGTCGATGCCCAGTTGATGGGCGCAGTCCAGCAAGGACTGTTCGGTGGGACAATCACCCCGCCGCCCGATTGGTTCAAAATCGATATGATGAGTCGTCACTGGCTCGGCTCTTTCATTGCGCCCCAGCGCTCTGCGTATTTTGCCTTAGCCTGGGGGTTGACCAGGGATTTGGGCCATTCGCCCCGGAGAACCCGCCCCACCTCCTCGACCGGCCGGTGCCAGCGTTCCGCTTCCGCCGCCGGGGAAAAGAAGGCGGAGTGGGCGGTGATGATGACGTTGTCCAGAGAGAAAAGAGGGTTCTTCGGGTCCGGCGGCTCGGGGTCCATTACGTCGAGCGCCGCCATGCCAATCTTGCCTTTTCTGAGTCCTGCGTAGAGGGCGGCTTCATCAATAAACCCGCCGCGGGCGGTGTTAATGAGGCAGGCGGTCGGTTTCATCTGGCTGAAGGCATCAGCGCTGAAGATTTTATTTGTCTCCGGGGTCAGCGCGGCGTGGATGGAGATGTAGTCGGACTCCCTCAGCAGGGTCGGCCAGTCGACCAGCTCCACCCCCATCTGTCGGGTAATTTCCGGTTTGACGAACGGGTCGTAGGCGATGATGCGGAACTGGAAGCCTTTCAATTTGGGCACGAGCGTGCGGCTGACCCGCCCGAAGCCGAAGAGACCGACTGTCATTCCCTTGAGTCGTGGCATTTTGGGCCAGATTTTGGTCTGGATTTCAATGCCTTGGGCGGACAGCCCCCATTGGCCCCGCTTCGCCGCCCCGTTGAGCTGGACAATACGGCGGGCGCAGGCCAGAATCAGCGCTATGGCGTGGTCGGAGACTTCCTCGGTGCAGTAATCGGGGACGTTGGTCACCAGCATGCCGCGTTCGCTGGCGGCGGCGACATCGATACTGTCGTAGCCAATCTGGGTGTTGCTGATGAGGCGGCACTTCGCCAGCTCCTCGATGACCTGGCGCGGCACGGGCCGGATGCTGCCCACGGTGATGATAGCATCAGCGTCCTTTGCCAGGGCGATAAACTCATCGTCGCTGGCGCACACCCGGCTGACGAACTCAACACCGAGTTCTTTGAACTTCTGAGGATATTTGGCTGACTCGCCGCCCGGAGCCAGCGGCAGGGCGACTTTGAAGTTAGCGTTCATCTCGACTTGCCAGATTTAATGATTGATTATAACATATAGGATTGGTAAATGAACAAATTGCCGGAAATGTCATTGCGAGTGAAGCAGTCATAAAACATAGGACTGTCACCCTGAGCGAAGCGAAGGGTCTCAAGCTTAGCTTGAGATTCTTCACTGCGTTCAGAATGACAGAGTGAGAGATGCCATCCGCTTAAGGCGGGCTAAGCTCCTCGCAATGACAGTCCAAGGAATTGAACTAGAGTGAGAGTGAAAAATGATTGATGTCAATGCCTTCTACAAAGCGCTCCGGGATGTGAACATCCTCACCACCGAAAACCTGGTGAAAGAGCACCTGAAGCAAAACCTCCCCGCCCAGGATGTCCTTAGTGACGGTCTCATCGGCGCGATGAACATCCTGGGCAAGCAGTTCAAAGCCAAAGAGGTCTGGGTGCCGGACGTCCTGCTCGCCGCGCGCAATATGCACGCCGGAATTGCGTTGCTGAAGCCACTGCTGATGGGCGTCAAATCGGCGGGCAAAGGCACCATCGTCATCGGCACGGTCCACGGCGATATCCACGATATCGGCAAGAACATCGTCGCCGTGCTGATGGAAGGCGCCGGCTTTGAGGTCATCGACCTGGGCGTCAATGTGCCGACCGAAAACTTTCTCGCCGCCATCGATAAGCACCAGCCGGCCATCATCGGGCTGTCCGCTCTGCTCACCACGACGATGATGGAGATGGGCAAGGTAATTGAATCCGTCAGAACGAAGGGGGGTAGTTGGGCGCCCAAAATCATCGTCGGCGGCGCGCCGCTTAACCAGCAGTTCGCCACCGAGATTGGCGCTGATGGCTACGGCGAGGATGCCACTGCCGGGGTGGAGCTTGCCCTCAGACTGGTGGGGAAGTAAGGAGAAATTCAGATGCAAAAAGAGCTATCGCCGCGACGTCGATTTCTGGCCGGGTTGCTGGGTGGCAGAAAGGGCAGGCGTATTTCGGCCGGTTCGCCCACCTCCATCGTCTCCGTCGAGTTGATGGACAAAATGGGCGTTTACTTTCCGGAAGCCCACACTGACGCGTCGGCAATGGCCGAGCTGGCGAGCGGCGGCTATGAGGTACTGGGTTTCGATACCATCATGCCGGAGTTCAGCGTCCAGCAGGAGGCGGCGGCGCTGGGGTGCGAGGTGGACTGGGGCAGCAAGGAGATGATGCCCGCGGCGACAACACATCCGGTCAAGAGACTGGAAGACGTTATCATCCCGGAGAACATCCTGGAAAAGCCGTCGATGAAGGTGGTGCTGGACGCCATTGCCCTGCTGCGTAAGGAGTACGGCGACCGCGTCGCCATTGTCGGCAAGGGAATGGGACCCTGGACGATTTGCTACAACGTCATCGGTCTCCAGGAATTCCTGATTATGACCTGCACCGAGCCGGAGACGGTCAAGAAGTTCCTCGATGCCTACAAGGAGGTGACCATCAAGTTCGCCAATGCCCAGATTGCCGCCGGCGCCGATGCCCTTTGCTTGCCCGACCACGCCACCGGCGACCTGGTCAGCCCCCAGACCTATGAGGAGTTCCTGGTGCCGGTGCATAAGGAAATGCTGAGTCGTATCGGCGGTCCGACCATTCTTCACATCTGCGGCGATTGCTCCGACCGGCTGGACATCTTTGCTCAGGAAAACTATGACGCCTACCACATCTCCTGGGAGGTCGAACTCAAGAAGGCGATAGAGACGGTCGACGAGCGGATGTCGCTCATTGGCAACGTCAACAATGCCCAGACCCTCCTCCGCGGCACTCCCGACGATGTCTATAAGCAGGCCCGCGCCGCGATTGAGGCCGGAATCGATATCGTGGCGCCGGAGTGCGCTGTCCCCCTCCAGACCCCCATCGCCAATCTGAAGGCGATAGTCGCCGCCGCGGAAGAAGGCTACTAGAACAGCTTCCACGTTTGAAAGGGAAGTGGCTCTCTGTTAAAATGGGGGGAGTAAAAGAGGAGGTGGACTATGCCGAAACAGGTCTTCAATCTTACCGGCGCCGTTCCCGGTGTTCCTTACTCCAGTGCGACGAAGGCGGGGCCGCTCGTCTTTATCTCGGGACAGATAGGCGCGCTTGACGATGCCGGCAAACCCATCTCCACGGTCGAGGGGCAAACCCGGCAGCTTCTCAAGAAAATGAAAATCGCCCTCGATGCGGCCGGTGCTTCGCTCAGCGATGTGACCAAGACCACCGTCTTCCTGGTCAATGTCAACGATTTTGCCGTGATGAACCAGGTCTACAAGGAGTTCTTCCCCAAAGACCCGCCCGCCCGCTCCACCGTGATTGTGGCGGGACTGGCCAAGCCGGAGTGGCTGGTAGAGATAGAGGCAATCGCTTACAAGCCGTAGGCGTTTTTCCATTTCAGGGCGTCCACTGAGGGCTGTCCCTGTGCCTTTGAGGTGGATAGAAGGAAAGGAGACCCGACTTTATGGCTA
>JBGOXU010000111.1:0-4582 GCA_041479305.1 Dehalococcoidia bacterium | reverse complement strand
CGCCCCTTCAGGGAGAACCCCTCAGGGTGAACCCTCTTAGACGCCCTTCAGGGTGGTTCCAGTGATGTCACCAGAACTGAACCCTTCTGGGTGAACCCCGCTTCTTACTCCTCCTGTCATTGTGAGACGCCCCGCTTCTAGTTCTCCTTGTCATTGCGAGGAGTCCCGATGGTAATCGGGGCGACGTGCCTGCACGCCGAAGTATGCGTTACGGCACGCAGGCGTGGCAATCTCAACAGATTGCAGCGTCCCTTCTGGATGCCCCGCTTTTTTTCACTTCAACGGCACTCTCCTGGGCGACTTCCTAATTCGTCTTGAGACAAATGGTTATGCTATAATTTTGGGCAAGATGTTGAGACTATTGTCCGGGAATGAGGCTTTCGCCCTAGGAGCCTACCACGCCGGAGTAAAGGTCGCCACCGCTTACCCCGGCACCCCCAGCACCGAGATTCTGGAAGCCATCGCCGTTTATGACGACCTCTACGCCGAGTGGTCGACCAACGAGAAGGTGGCGCTGGAGGTGGCGCTGGGGGCGGCTTATGCCGGCGTCCGGGCGATGACATCGATGAAGCACGTGGGCCTCAACGTCGCCTCCGACCCCTTCCTGGCGGCGGCAATCACCGGCGTCAACGGCGGTCTGGTCATCATCAGCGCCGACGACCCGGGCCTGCACAGCAGTCAGAACGAGCAGGACAACCGCCACTACGCCCGCCTGGCAAAAGTGCCGATGCTTGAGCCGACCGATAGCCAGGAAGCCTACGACCTGATGGCCTACGCCTTCGATATCAGTGAGAAGTTCGATACGCCGGTGATGGTGCGCAGTACCACCCGCATTTCCCATTCCAAGTCGGTGGTGGATGTGAACCGGACCCGCACCGTAGCGCCGGGCGAGGCGTCCTTCACCAGGAACGCGTCCAAGTTCGTGATGCTGCCGGCACACGCCCGACTCCGCCGCCCCCTCCTCGAAGAACGACTGGCGAAGCTGGCCGACTTTGCCGAGACTTTTCCCTTGAACCGCATCGAGCCGGGTGACCGTAAGCTGGGCATTATCACCGGCGGCGTCGCTTACCAGTACGCCAGAGAAGTGTTCCCCAAAGCCTCTTTCCTCAAGCTGGCGACCACCTACCCCCTCCCGCCGAACCTCATCCGCCAGTTCGCCGCACAGGTGGAGAAGCTGATTGTCATTGAGGAACTCGACCCGTTCCTGCAGGAGAGTATCCGGGCAATGGGCATTGAAATCAGCGGCAAAGAGTTCATTCCCAGGATGGGTGAGCTAAGCCCGGAAGTGGTTGAGGAGGCGGGCCGCCGCGCCGGATTGATAAGCGGCGCCGCACCGAAAGTTGAGCCCACTCCCCAGCTTGCCCGCCGCCCGCCATTGCTCTGCCCGGGCTGTCCGCACACCGGCATCTTCTTCGTCCTGAGCGCCCTGGGCGGACGGTCGCGCTTGCCGAAAGCTAAAGACAAAGCCCCAAGAGAATCGGGCCTGATTATCACCGGCGACATCGGTTGCTACACTCTCGGCGCGTACCCGCCACTCTCGGCGATGGACTCCTGCGCCTGTATGGGCGCCAGCATCGGGCAAGCGCTCGGGATGCAGAAAGCCGGCGTCAAGAAGAAAGTCGTCGCCGTCATCGGCGATTCCACGTTCCTGCACTCGGGCATTACCGGGCTGGTGGACGGCGTCTACAACAAAGGTCAGATTACTTTGCTCATCCTGGACAACAGCACCACGGCGATGACCGGTCACCAGGAGCACCCCGGCACCGGCGTTTCGGCGCAGGGCAAGGAAGCCGGGTCGGTGGTCCTGGAAGACCTGGTGCGGGGCATTGGCGTCAAGAATGTCAAGGTGGTCAATGCCTTCGATTTGAAGGAACTGCGCCCGACGGTAAAAGCCGCCCTGGACAGCGAAGAGCTTTCCGTCATCATCGTGCGGGGCGACTGCGCCGTCAAAGTGCCCAAACGCGGTGAACCCAGAGCCATCGATACCGAGGAGTGCAACGCCTGCGGCGCTTGCCTCTTGCTCGGTTGCCCGGCGATTCAGAGTGAAGGCGATAAGATATCCATCGATTCATCGCTGTGCGCGGGCGATTCGTGCACCCTCTGCCAGCAAGTCTGCCCGCAAAAAGCCATTATGCCGAAATCACAGGTGAAGATAGCCAGATGAAAGCGCTATTGTCATTGCGAGGAGCGGAGCGACGTGGCAATCCCAACAAATCTATTGAGATTGCTTCCCCTTCCATAGAAGGGTCGCAACGGCAGTGGATGGGATTGCCATGCCCGAATAGAATCGGGGCTCGCAATGACAATGGTGCTGGAAGTCAATGAAGAAATTCGATATCCTCATCACCGGCGTGGGCGGCCAGGGCATCATCCTGGCCAGCGATATCATCGGGGAAGCCGCCATTGCCGCCGGCTACGACGTCAAGAAGACCGATACTCTCGGCATGGCGCAGCGCGGCGGCAGCGTCGTCAGCCACGTCCGCATCGCCGAAAAAGTCTTCTCACCACTCATCAAGAAGGGGGAGGTCGATATCCTCCTCGCCTTCGAGAAGCTGGAAGCGGCGCGCTGGGCGCACTACCTAAAGCCGGGCGGCACCGCCATCGTCAACAACCGCGCCCTACCGCCCCTGTCCGTCAGCCTCGGCACCGACCACTATCCAGCCGATGAGGAAGTCCTGAGTATTCTCAAATCGCGCACCGACCACATTCACCTCGTCGAGGGCACAAAGCAAGTAGCGGCTTTGGGCAATGTCCGCACCCTCAATATGTTTATGCTCGGCTGTGCTTCGGCGCTTCTGCCACTCAAGGTCGAGACCTGGAAAAATGAAATCACGCTCCACCTGCCGGTAAAGATTCAGCAAATCAACCTGGATGCTTTCGATGCAGGGAGAAAGGAACTGGCTAATGTCTGTCGCTGACAAAATCCGCCAGAATATGGCGCAAGGCTCGATGATACGCAAGATGTTCGAGGAGGGCGCCGCCCTGATGAATCGCTACGGCGCCGAGAATGTCTTCGACCTTTCCCTGGGCAATCCGGTGGTCGAGCCACCGCCGGAGCTCCAGCAGGAACTGAAGCGACTGGCTGACGAGCCTTTGCCCGGGATGCACCGCTATATGAGCAACGCCGGCTACCCCGATACCCGGTCGGCAGTGGCTAAGCAACTGGTAGCCGAGACTGGTCTCAAGTTCACGATGGGCGAGATTGTGATGACCTGCGGGGCGGCGGCGGGACTAAACGTGGCGCTCAAGACCATCCTCAATCCCGGCGACGAGGTTATCATCTTTGCCCCCTATTTCGTCGAGTACGGCGGCTATGTCGATAACCACGGCGGCGTCTCCAGAGTCCTGCCCACCGATGAGAATTTCGTCCCCAAACTCGATGCCCTGAAGTCAAGCATCACGGCCAAAACTAAAGCTGTGCTTATCAACTCTCCCAACAATCCTACCGGCGTCATTTACAGCGCCGACCTTTTGCGCCAGTTGGGTGACATTCTCCAGCAGAAAGAAAAGCAATACGGGACGCAGATTTACCTCATCAGCGATGAAGCCTACCGCAAGATTATCTATGACGGCCTGAAATTCCCCTACCCTCTTCTCCACCATAAACAGACCGTCGTGGTGACTTCACACTCGAAGGACCTGGCGCTGCCCGGCGAGCGTATCGGCTACATCGCTATCCACCCTGACTGTGCCGGGAAAGGGGAACTGGTGGATGGCCTGATTTACGCCAACCGGGTTCTCGGCTTTGTTAATGCGCCAGCGCTGATGCAGCACCTGGTCAAGAATTTACAGTCGGTCAGTGTCTCCATCGCCGAGTACCAGCAGAAGCGCGACTTTCTGTACCAGAACCTGACCGCGATGGGCTACAAGCTGAATAAACCCCAGGGCGCCTTCTACATGTTCCCCAGAACGCCCATCGAGGACGACGCGGCTTTCGTCAGGGAGCTGCAGGAGCACCGCATCCTGACGGTACCGGGTCGCGGCTTCGGCGCGCCGGGCTATTTCAGGCTCGTCTACTGTGTAAACGACCGCGTTCTGGAAGGCTCGCTGACGGGCTTCCGCAAGGTCGCGGAGAAATTTGGGATGGGATAAGGGGAGAAACTCTAAATCCTAATATCTAAACCCTAAACAAATTCAAAATTCAAAAAGAAAAATTCAAAATATGCCAGAACCCAAAGACAACATCGCCGACCTTAAAGAGAAATTCCAGAAGGAGCACTTCGCCACGGCCTGGGGAATGAAGCTGCTGGAGCTGACTCCCGGCTACGCCAAATTCTCGATGAAGCTGAAACCGGAGTACCAGAACTTCAACGGACTTACCTTCGGCGGCATCATTATGTCAATTGCCGATATGGCCTTTGCCTACTGCGTGAACTCGGTGAACCGGCCCAGCGTCGCCATCGATTTCAATACTCACTTCGCCTCCCCACCCAAACCGGATGACGAGCTTATTGCCGAAGGCAGAGTCATCAAGACAGGCCGCCGCCTGAGCATCGCCGAGATGACGGTGACCGATAAAGAAGGCAAGCTGATTGCCAAAGCCACCGGGACGACGATTAAGCTGGAGCGCAGTTGACGATTG
>JBGOXU010000110.1:0-4596 GCA_041479305.1 Dehalococcoidia bacterium | reverse complement strand
GAGAGCTAACCGCCGCCTGCTTTCTTCACCAAACAGGGAAATGAGAGTTTCCGGAGGGGGTCTTTGGAGGAGTTTGGAGAAAGTGGCGCCGGGGTGACGATAGGCAGAACTTTTGAATTTGCCTTCGCTCTTTCAATCTAGCAGGGACAGTTGCACATTCGAAGCCAAAATGCCGGTAACTCTAACCCAGTAGTTGGTACCACTTTCGGGGGCAGGTCAGATATATCTGACGAGTGCGTTATGTGTACTTCAAACGTCTAAAGTCCGTATTGACAAACTCCGACCCCACCGACATAATAGGTGAAAGACTTGCGAGGAGGTCAGGGATGTCTATTTATCTAATGCTGACAACGCTTACCGAGTCCGGCCGCAGAGCCCTTCAGGAAGACCCTGATAGTCTTAAGGACATCAACAAAGAGGTGGAGTTGATGGGCGTGAAAATCCTCACCCAGTACGCCCTGCTTGGACCCTACGATTTCGTCAATATTTTGGAAGCGCCGAGCAATGAGGTTGTCACCAAGCTATCGATTCGGATGAGCGCCAAAGGGACGACCTCGACCCTCACCCTGGCCGCCATGCCCATTGACGACCTTATTGCGTCTTTGAAAAAGAAAGATACCCCCTGGTAGTTTCTTTCCAGTCCAACCAAAAGAAAGAGGCAGGTTTAAAGCCTGCCTCTCGAATTTTCCTCAGTGCTCTTCTACTTCTTCTTTCTCTTGATGACTGCCTTCACCGCCGCGGCAATGTGGCTGGCGGAAATCTCGTAGACCTCTTTCAGTTCATCGATGGTGCCTGACTGCCCGAAACGGTCTTTGATGCCCACTCTCTTGACCGGCGCCAGGTAGTTCTCGGCGATGACCTCAGCCACGGCTCCACCCAGCCCGCCCAGGATGCTGGTGTCTTCTACGGTAACGATGGCGCCCGTGTCTTTGGCCGCTTTGATAATGGCCGCTTCATCGAGCGGCTTGAGGGTGTGCATATCGAGCAGGCGGACATTGATTTTCTCTTTCGCCAGCAGGTCGTGGGCTTTCAGCGCATCGGCAACCGATATGCCCGTGGCGATGATAGTGGCGTCCTTGCCCTCGGTGACAGTCACCGCCTTGCCCACCTCGAAGGGGAAGTTGTCCTGGTAGATGGTGGGGACGGCCGGATTAGCTATCCGGATGGCGACGGGACCAACGTGGTCAAGCGCCGCCTGGGCGATTTTCTTGGTCTCGACCGGGTCGGCCGGTGAGAAGAGGACGAGGTTGGGGATGACCCTGAGGGCGGTGATTTCCTCGATGGTCTGGTGCGAGCCGCCCATAAACGCCCAGAGCATGCCCGTGTTCAACAGCATCATTTTGACGTTGAACTTATCGAAGGCGACGTTCTGGCGTATCTGGTTGTAGGCGCGCCCCACGGCGAAGATGCCGTGGCAGTGGGTGAAGGGGATTTTACCCCCCGCCGCCAGGCCCGCCGCTACGGTGATGAGGTTGGCTTCGGCGATGCCGACGTCATAGACGCGGTCCGGGTATTCCTTGGTCGCCATCTCGCCGGCGGCGCCGCGCGGGAAATCGCCGTAGAGCAGGACGATTTTGTCGTTCTTCTTGAACAGGTCGGCCATCGCCTCGTTGTAGGCGTTATACATCGGCTTGGCTTCGCCGAGTGGGTCTCTGACATAGCTCTGTTTCATCTTCGTTCTCCTTTTCTTCTCTGGCGGCAGCGCCTTAGGCCAGCGCCTTCATCGCGTCCTGGTAGATTTCATCGGTAATCGCGCAGAAGTGGACGTTCTTGTTCTCCAGCGATGGCACGCCTTTGCACTTGATGGTGTTGGCGATGATGGCGTGGGGTTTGCCCGGCGTCTTGTCCGCTCTCTCGAGCACGCCCAGAATCTGGTTGAAATCGTGTCCGTCAACCTCGACGGTGTCCCAGTTGAAGGCGGCAAACTTTGGCGCCACAGGTGTCCAATCGATTCTATCGACGACCTTAGCGCCGGACTGGTACTTGTTGTGGTCGACGATGGCGACCAGGTTGTCCACCTTGTAGTGCGCAGCGGCCATCACGGCTTCCCACACCTGCCCCTCGTTGCATTCGCCGTCGCCGAGGATGCAGAAGACGCGGAAGCGCGGAATGGGTCGGCCGTTTACGTCTTTGGGTGCGCCGATTCGAGCCGAGAGAGCTTCGCCCAGGGCGAAAGACAGGCCCTGTCCCAGCGACCCGCCGGAGTACTCGACGCCCGGTGCGGTGCGCTCGGTGTGTGCCTGCAGGATAGCGCCCAGCTTGCCGTACTTGTCGAACTCAGCTTTGGAGAAGTACCCGGCCTCGCCCAGGGCGGCGTAGACGGTCTCACAGCAGTGCGCCTTGGAGACGATGAGGCGGTCTCTGTCTGCCCACTTGGGGTCTTTGGGGTTGTGCTTCATATGGTGGAAGACCAGCGCGGTAACGATGTCTGCCTGGGAGAAGGAGCCGCCCACCCAGCCCAGCCCGGCGGCTTTTATCATCCGGATGGACTCCCGCCTGATGGTCTTGGCTTTGTTTTGAAGGTCGTTCAATAATTCAGCTTGGTACACCATATTTCACCTCTCCTTTGAAATCAGCCCAAATTGTATACCATATCGGGGGTGGTTGCAACTGTTCGGCGATGTGCTATAATGCCAGTAAATCAGGGCGCGGGGCGACTGAAGGAGGTCTATATGAGTCTGTGGACCTGGATTGGCATCGTCGTCGTCATTGTTTTGATAATCCTGTTCTTCATTATCAGGAAACGGGGCAGTTAGTCAATCCGCCGCGAACCAAAGTTAAATTAACCCTTCCTCGACACGAGAAAACAGTGAAGTGGCAATTCGTTGCCTTACTCCTTATAGCTGTCCTTGTCCTCGGTGGCTGTAGTCAGCCAGCCCAAGCGCCATTCTCAGAGCTTTGAAAAAATAGAATATGTCACTCTGGCGGAGCCTGTCCCGTATGAGCGACTTCATCGCCATCCCGATGAAATCGGGACCTGATACGGGAGCCAGAATCCAGAAGACGAGCATTGACGTTTTGGACTGGATTCCAGCCGGAGTTTACCCCGTTCACCGATACGGGGCTGGAATGGCATTATAGTGGTCGCGCTCCTGTCTTCATAGCAACGGCCGGATGAGCTTATATCGTCCGGCCCAGGCATTTGGCGATTTGCCTCAGCTCATCCATAAGCTTGCTGAAGTCGGTGGGAGTGAGCGCCTGCAATCCATCGACTAATGCTTCCTTGGGGTTGGGGTGGACTTCAATGAGCAGCCCATCGGCGCCGGCGGCCACTGCTGCCTTGGCGAGGGCGGGGACGATGGCGTGGTGCCCGGCGGCGTGAGAGGGGTCGACAATCACGGGCAGGTGGCTGAAGCGCTTGATGACCGGGATGGAGGAAATATCGAGCGAGAAGCGGGTGGTGTCTTCAAAGGTGCGGATGCCCCGCTCGCAGAGGATGACCTGGTTGTTGCCGCCGGCGAGAAGGTAATCGGCCGCGGTGAGCCACTCGGTCACGGTGCAGGCGAAGCCGCGCTTGAGGACGACCGGGCACTCGCACTTGCCGATGGCGCTGAGCAGGGCGAAGTTCTGCATATTGCGCGAGCCGACCTGCAATATATCGGCATACCGGGCGACGAGGCTGACATCGTGCGGGTCAACGACCTCGGTGACGACGGGCATATTGAACTCGCGGCGGGCGCTGGCGAGAAGCTCCAGTCCCTCCTGTCCCAGCCCCTGGAAGCTGAAGGGGGAGGTGCGGGGTTTGAAGGCGCCGCCCCGCAGGATGCTGGCGCCGGCTGACTTGACCGCCTGGGCGGCTTCGAATAGCTGTTCCTTGGTCTCGACGGCGCAGGGTCCGGCCATCACGATGATGCGCTTGCCGCCGATAGGGACACCTTTGACGGTGACAACGGAGTCCTCGCTCTTGAACTCGCGCGAGGCGAGCTTGTAAGGCTTCATGATGCGGGTGACAGTCTCCACGCTGGGGAGGACGGCGAAGACCTCCGTGGCGATTTGGCCGGTGTGCCCGCCGAGCAGTGCGATGATGGTCTTATCCGTGCCGAGGTTGAGCTGGGTCTTCAGCCCGAGGGAGTCGGCTCTTTCCACGACGCTGCGGACTTCCTCAACCGTGGCGCCCTTCTTCATTTCAACAATCATATAGGGATATTATAGCACGAGAAGGGATAATGCGGGAAAATGAGAGTGGTCGAACCAGTTCTTCAATACATGGGCCTTTTTGGAACGTCCTTGCCCCTTTGTCTATCGCAGCTTGAATTCTTGTAAGCCAAGCTAAAAGGACGATATCTTGACACAAGGTGATAGAATAACGGTAAGGGAAGTCTTGTTTGGGAGGATTTCGTAGCGTGAATACAATTGAGGTAGTCCTCACATACCTTGGGGCTATTCTAATAGCGATGGAATTTGTTAGGAAGTTTACGGACTTGCAGGCGTTGATGGGTATTTTAATCGGCTGGCCGGTTTCGCCGTTTCTTGGAGAGAAAGGTCGCAAGGTCTTGTCCGAAACATACAAGAATCATAAACTCAACGTCATACTCCGAATGATTCTCGCCGTGATACTCTGTCTCCTATCACTCCCACTTACAGTGGCGTTCTACG
>JBGOXU010000109.1:0-4645 GCA_041479305.1 Dehalococcoidia bacterium | reverse complement strand
GTCTATGTTGTATTTGATGGTGACAAGAGTCAGGGTGAAAAGGGCAAGCCAGCTACCAATAAGCTATTGCTAAAGCTATGCGGGCACGCTGAAGCGGAATTCCCGACAACCATGGTTGAGAATAATTTAGCTTGTTTTGAAGAAGATTTGCAGGATATTTCCAAACAGGAAATCGGTTCAGAAGTCTATGACCAGTGGTGTGAGCAATTCGGCTCAGAGTTCGGCGTAGGTGCAAAACACCCGCTTGTAATTTCTAAGATAATTCAGAAGGCCTATGAAATAGGAAAGAAGATAGAGACTTTAGAGAAAATAACTGACTCAATAATAGCATTGAAGAATAAGGAGCCATCTTGAAGAAGTTACCATGCCCACGCGCTAGCATCGCCGTCATCGGGGGGAGCAGGCGGTATGAGATTGAGATATAAGCGGAGTCTAGGAACCGGTAAGTCCATTCCGGCGGAAGCCGGAATCCAGTAGGGTGGGTGAAGCAAAGCGCAACCCACCATTACTGAGAATGTCATTCTGGCGCAGGCCAGAATCCAGTCAATAGCTACCCGATGACCGCTGAATTGTGACAAAATCCGCTAGCCTCCACAGAGCATCCGTGCTATTGTTTATCTATGACACCAAAACCTGTCTTGAACCAAAGCCCTGAGCGCAGGCGAAAGAACTCGTTTCGCTTCGTTTCAATTTTCTTCTCCTCCTCCGCGAAGCTAAAAAATGCTCGTTTCCACTCGTTTACAAATAACGAATCACGCTCAAATTTTTCCCCCTCACGATGGTTCGTTTTCTGAAACTTGACCCCCCAAAAAAAACGAAAACGAATCCCGCCGCACCGTTGCACTCCCCTCCTCTTTATGCTATACTATCCTCAGCAATAAAAACTAGAGTCCTTTAAGCTGGTCCGGAGAGGCTGGCAAGGGAAAACAACGGGCTCACTCTAACCTCTTGCCAGCTTCGGCGAGAGGTTTTTTGATGGCAAAAAAAGTCATAATGACCGCGGATGATATCCGGCGGACGCTGGCGCGCATCGCCCATGAAATCATCGAGCTGAACAAAACCACAGCGGACATCGTCCTCGTCGGGATGCGCACCCGCGGCGTTCCCCTCGCCCAGCGCCTCGCCCGGAACATAGAAGCCTTCGAACAGTCTAAGATTCCCGTGGGCGCCCTCGATATCAGCCTCTACCGCGATGACCGCCACTGGATGGAAGAGCAACCCATCGTCCACCACACCGAAATCCCCACCTCAATCGATGGCAAGTCGGTGGTGCTCGTCGACGATGTCCTCTACACCGGCCGCAGCACCCGCGCCGCGATGGACGCTCTAATCGACCTCGGCCGGCCGCGCAGTATCCAGCTGGCCGTGCTCATCGACCGCGGCCACCGCGAGATGCCCATCCGCCCCGACTACGTCGGCAAGAACATCCCGAGCGCCAGACAGGAAGAAATCCAGGTCCGCCTGGTGGAGACCGACGGCGTGGATGAGGTCGCTATCGTCAGTCCAGTCCTTCAGCTGAAGGAAAAGCCAGATGGGGGCAACGGCTCCCAGAAGAGGAACGGCAATGGCTAAGAATCTGGTAACCATCGACGATTTGTCTAACGGGGAAATCGAGGGCGTGTTCTCGCTCGCCGACGAGATGTCCGCGGCGATGCCGGAGCAGTTCGGGCTATGCCGCGGCAAGATTATGGCCAGCCTGTTCTTCGAGCCGAGCACCCGCACCCGCCTCTCCTTCGAGACGGCGATGCACCGGCTGGGCGGCAACGTCATCAGCGTGGCCGACCCCAAGGCAACTTCATTGGCAAAGGGAGAGAGTCTGGCGGATACGGCAAGGGTCGTGGGAAGCTACGCCGATATCATCGTCATCCGCCACCCGTGGGAAGGTGCGGCCAAAGTGGTCGCCGACTATGCTGGCATACCGGTTATCAATGGCGGTGATGGCGGCCACCAGCATCCTACCCAGACCCTGTGCGACCTGTACACTCTCAAGAAGGAGCGCGGCGCCATCAAGGGGTTGAAAATCGCGCTGTGGGGCGATTTGAAATACGGCCGGACCATTCATTCCCTGATTTTTGCCCTGGCCAAGTTCGGCGCGGACATTATTTTCTGCCCCAGCCCCGGCCTGGAAGTGCCGGAGCATGTCATCGAGAAGCTGGTTACCGAATACGGCGGCAAGGTGGAAAGATACAAGTCGCAGAACCTGGCTGACAAAGACCACCTGCTCCCTCTCGACGCGATATACACGACGCCGAGCAGCCCGCACCAGCTGGCGATGATGCCTGACGTCGATGTCGCGCTGGAGATGAAGGGCGGCGTCGATGCCCTGTATGTGACCCGACCGCAAAAGGAGAGGTTCACTACCGCCGAGGGACAGCAGGAGCAGAAGGGAACGTACGTGGTGGACAAGAAGTTACTCAAGGGGAAAGCCTTCCAGAAAACGCTGGTGATGCACCCCTTGCCCCGCGTCGATGAGCTGGCTTATGAAATGGACGCCGACCCGCGGAGCATGTACTTTGCCCAGGCGGCCCGCGGGGTGCCGGTGCGGATGGCGCTTCTCGCTTACTTGCTGGGCAAAAAGGAAATTCGCGTCGCCAGCGAAGCGGACGCCGCCCTGCCCAAAGTAAACTACCCCGTTTACCGGCATGAATCAGGAATACGGTGTCCCAATCCCAAATGCGTCTCGGTGCAGGAAAGCGAAGCCAAGTATATCAAGCACGAGTTCAAGATAGTCAAGCACGAGCCTTTGACGCTGAGATGCGTCTACTGCGAGCACGGATTTGAGCCGAAGTACATCGCCAGCACCGAGTGGCACGAAGGCAAAATCGCCACCAAGACCTATCACAGCGCCGCCAGCCACTGGGTGAAGAAGATAAAGCCGGAGAACCTGCTCATCTTCAATTCGGCGGAGGCGGCGCAGGCGATGGGCTTCAAGGCAAATCACCACGTTGCCGGAGAGTCAGGAAAACAGTGAAACCTTTACTGGTACAGGGCGGACGAATTATCGACCCCGGACAGGGTCTCGATGAGATGGGCAACCTCCTCATCGCCGATGGCAAAATCGCGGGGTGGGGCAATATCGCACCAAAGCCCGAATATGACGTTCTGCCGGCGGCGGGGATGCTCGTCTGCCCCGGGTTTATCGACTTGCACTGCCACCTGCGCGAGCCGGGCTTCGAGGACAAGGAGACCATCGAGACGGGCACCAGGGCGGCGGCAAGGGGCGGCTTCACCACCGTCTGCGGTATGCCCAACACCAACCCACCCCTGGATAGCGTCGCGGCGATAGCTTATGTTAAATCGAAGGGGGTTGTTCGCGTTCTGCCCATTGCCTGTGTCACGGTGGGCCGTAAGGGCGAGGAGCTAGTGGATATGATGGCCCTGGCCAGAGCGGGGGCGATTGGCTTCAGCGATGACGGCAGTCCGGTGAAGACGGCAAAATTGATGCGGCAGGCGCTGGAGTACAGTCGCAGTCTCAACCTGCCCGTCATCGACCACTGCGAGGACATCACTCTCACCCGGGACAGCCAGATTAACGATGGCATTGTGTCGAGCGAGCTCAAGTTGAAGGGCTGGCCCGCCGTGGCCGAGGAAAAAATCGTCGCCCGCGATTTGGAACTGGCGGCGACGACCAGCGGCTGGGTGCACATCGCCCACGTCAGCACGGCAGGGTCGGTCGAGCTGATTCGACAGGCAAAGAAAACAGGCGTCCGGGTGACCGCGGAAGTAACCCCCCACCACCTCACCCTGACCGAGATGGAGTCCATCGGCTACAACACGAACGCCAAGGTGAACCCGCCCCTGAGGACGGCGCGCGATAACGAGGCTCTGGTTGAGGCGCTGAAGGAAGGGGTGATTGACATCATCGCCACTGACCACGCGCCGCACACGGAGAAGGACAAGAACTGCGAATTTGTTCGCGCCGCCTTCGGCATCAGCGTCTTCGAGACGGCGCTGGGCAGTCTGATGTCGCTGGTGCACGACGGGAAGATAGATATAAAGACGCTCATCGCCAGGCTGACCACCGGGCCGGCGAAGATTTTGAATAAGCCATTGGGGACATTGAAAACAGGGTCGACAGCGGACGTCACCGTCTTCGACCCCAATCGGCAATGGCTGGTCGACACCAGCAAATTTGTCTCGAAGGGGAAGAACACGCCGCTCGCCGGCAGAACGCTCAAAGGCAAGGTGATGGCGACCATTTACGGCGGCAGGGTGGTTTATCGAGTCAAGGTGACGGGAGCCAGCCCCTCCCCCACTTCAAGGATGTAGTATGGCAGTTGTCGTTACGTATGCTCCGTTCTGTCATTCTGAGGGCCTCAGCCCGAAGAATCTCAAGGACGGACTTGCATTCGGACTGGGTAAAAAGCAGTGCTTGAGATGCTTCGCTCCGCTCAGCATGACATTAAGGTGCTCAGGGTGACAGAACAAAGGCAATGACAGAGAGAAAACAATTATGACAAAGAAAGCGAATCTGGTCCTGGCGGACGGCTCGGTGTATGAAGGCTTCTCCTTCGGCGCGGAGGTCGAGTCTTACGGGGAAGTCGTTTTCAATACCAGCATGGCCGGCTACCAGGAAATGCTCACCGACCCCTCCTACGCCGGGCAGATTGTCGTCCCCACCTACCCCCTCATCGGCAACTACGGC
>JBGOXU010000108.1:0-4669 GCA_041479305.1 Dehalococcoidia bacterium | reverse complement strand
GCCTGCTCATCAGCCAGGACGACGGCCTTGGAGGTGGTCGCCAGCCCGCTCAGGAAGGTGACGCCCACGGCGGCGAGGACCGCCAGCGCCACCACCGTCTCCACCAAACTAACCCCTCTCTGACCGCGCAGCTTTCTATGAATCGACATCTTAGAGGTCCTTCCCGTACAGCGAGTACATCGCCGAGGTGAGCGACAGGGCAATAAGCCCGATAATAACGCCGATGAGCAGGGTCATCGCCGGCTGGATGAGGGCGATGAGCGATTTAGTCTTGTCTTCCGCCTCCGCCTCGTAGCTGCGGGAGACCGCCTGCAGGGTGGTATCCAGGTTGCCCGTCTCCTCCCCCACTTTGACCATCTGCACCATCATCGGCAGGAAGAGCTTGCTCTTCGCCATTGGTATGGAGAGACCTTCACCCTTGACCATATCGTGCTGGACACCGGACAGCGCTTTCGCCATTGCCTTGTTGTCACTGCTCTGTATCACCAGGCCCACCGCCTCGGTCAGGGGGAGACCGGCGCGGAAGAGCAGGGACAGGCTCTGGCAGTATTGGGCAAGCTCGCTGAGGTGGTTGATTCGGCCGAGGACAGGCATCGTCAACAGGAACTCGTCCCACTTGTAGCGGCCGTTGGACGTCCGCACGTAGACCATTCCCAGAATCAAAATCAGCAGTACGCCCATGGTGATGAACAAGCCGTTGGTCTTGAGCTGGTTGGTAGTGTCGATGAGCATTTTGGTCGGTGCGGGGAGCTCCACGCCCAGCGAGTTGTACAGGTCGCCGAAGGCGGGCAGGGCGTAGGTGACCAGGATAATAATGACGATAACCGTGACAATGGAAGTGATAACGGGATACATCAGGGCGTTCTTGACGTTCTTGGCGGTGGCGGCTTCTTTCTCCATATAGTCGGCAATCTGTTTGAGCACGGTCTCCAGGCCGCCGGTCTGCTCGCCCACGGCAATGAGCCGGCAATACATCGGCGAGAAGGCACTCGGATGCCGGGCGAGGGCGGCGGAAAGCGGGTTGCCGGCGCGGAGGTCGGCAATAACATCGGTCAGGACGCTCTTGAGCGCGCGATTGGCCGCCTGGTCTCTTAACATCTCCAGACAGCTGACAATATCGATGCCCGATTCGAGTAGCATTGCCAGCTGGCGGTAGAACAGGATGACTTCCCCCGGCTTGACCCGGAAAAAAGAATCGGTCAACTTGCCCAGGCTGAAGAACGGCGCGAAGGGCTTGAGGTTGACCACCTTGTAGCCGGCGTAGCTTAGCAGGTCGGCGGCTGCCTCTTCGGTCCGGGCGTTCAGCCTGCCCTTGACCAGCTCGCCACTTTCACGATAAGCAATATACCGGTAGACCATATCTTCACCTACTCGATGGCGTAAGCGTTGCGCAGGACTTCGGCGGGGGTGGTGATGTCTGCCTTGACCTTAATCATCCCGGCGCCAATGATGGGAATCATTCCCTCTTTGACCGCCTGGGTGCGCAGTTCGGCGGCAGTGGTGCCGTTCAGTATCATCGTGCGGATGTTATCGCTCACGTGCAGGATTTCAAATATGCCCGTGCGCCCCTGGTAGCCCGTTCCGGCGCAGGACTTGCAGCCGGCGCCGTAGACGAACTGCTTGCGCTCCTCGCCTATCTCCCGCTTGTAGCTGACCTGCTCGATGAGGGGGACTTCGATGGGGCGGGCGCATTCGGGACAGATGCGGCGCGCCATTCTCTGCGCCACCACGCCGATGAGGGCGGACGAGACCAGGAACGGCTCGATGCCCAGGTCGAGAAGGCGCAGGATGACACCGACGGCGTCATTGGCGTGAATTGACGAGAGGACCAGGTGTCCGGTGAGCGCCGACTGTACGGCGATTTTGGCGGTCTCGCCATCACGGATTTCACCGACCAGGATGACATTGGGGTCGAGTCGCAGAATCGACCGCAGGCCGCTGGCGAAGGTAAGTCCCGCCCGCGGGTTCACCTGCACCTGGTTAATATGCTTGAAACGGTATTCCACCGGGTCTTCAATGGTGATGATGTTGCGCCCGCTGTGGTCGATGCCGTTCAGGGAGGCGTAAAGGGTGGTGGTCTTGCCGGCGCCGGTAGGCCCGCTGACCAGAATCATTCCGTGCGGGACTTTGAGCATCTCCTCATACCTCGCCAGGCCGGCGGGAAGAAAACCCAGCTCGGACAGCTTAAGATTGATGCGGGACTTATCGAGGAGGCGGAGCACGGCCATCTCGCCGTAGACCGTGGCGATGGTGGCGACGCGGATGTCCACCGATTTGCGGTTCCGGGTCTTGATGGAGAACTGGCCATCCTGAGCGCGGTGGTGGTCGGCAATGTTCATATTGGCCAGAATCTTGATGCGGGATATGAGCGGTATCGCCGCCTTCAGGGGCAGGGTGAGCGTTTCCTGAAGTGTGCCGTCGATGCGGCAGCGGACGCGCAGTGCATCTTCTTGCGGCTGGATATGAATGTCCGAGGCGCGCGCCTTGACGGCTTCATCAATCATCAGGGTGAGCGCCTGTGCCACCGGCGCATCGGTGACGACATTGAGCTTGGCCAGCTCTTCGGTCGCTTCCGGCAGGGTGACGTTGGAGAACTGTTTTTCGGTTTCCTCGTAGGACTGGTAGTTGAAATCGATGGCTTCCGCAATCTCTTCCGGGCTGGCTTGCTCTGGCTCGATGCGCATCTGGGTGCGGCTGGCCAGCGCCTCGAGGGCGATGATATCCGACGGGTTGGACATCGCCACGTGAAGGACGTCGCCACTGACCTCGAGGGGCATGGCGGAGTACTTGCGGGCGACTCCCTCCGGGACAAGCAGCAGGGCCTCCGGCGGGATGAGGTGCTTGCGCAGCCTCGATTTAGCGCGTGGGTCCTTCAGCGGTGCGATAGACATAGCTAGATTTGCTCCTTTTCCAGGGCACAGAGTGCAAGAGCAATCTTATCTAGCTTCAGCCTTCAACACAATAGCTATTTGGTCATAGGTAAGAAGGGGGATGGGAGAGAAATCCGAAATCCTAAATACGAAATCCGAAACAAAGGTGGGGCGTCTAAGAGGGGCGCTAGCCTGGAATTCACCAGAAGCGGGGTTCACCCAGAAGGGTTCACCCTGAAGGGCGCTAGTGGCTAGTCTCATAAATAGGCATGATAATCTTTTCGCTAACTCTGGCTCCCAAACCGGGCGAGCCGGAACTAAATCTTTGCCAGAATGACACTCTTTAGGTGGTTCATCTATTTTCCTTGCAATCTCTCATCCTTCTCATGAAGGACCACAAAGGATGAAAATAGCTGTTCCTACAGCGAATTGTCATTCTGAGGGAGCACATTCGCTTCGCTCAGTGTAAACTCAGCGACCGAAGAATCTGTTTCTCAGGGTTGCGGATTCTTCCCCTTCTTTGGAAGGGTCAGAATGACAAATTCTATTTTCGTCGCAATGACAAATACCACTTCTGTTTGCCTGTTTCTTCTTACCTTCTGTCATTGCGAGGAACGCAGTGACGTGGCAATCTCAACAAATGTCATGCTGACCCCGATGCAAATCGGGGGAAGCATCTCGGGGAGGGGTTGCTTCGCGGAGCCTGCCCTTCAGGGTGAACCTTCAGGATGAACCCTGAGCGCCCCGCGACTGTCAGCTTCGCTTAGAGCAACAGGAGCGAAGGGCTCGCAATGACAAATACCACTTCTGTTTGCCTGTTTCTTCTTGGTGGGGTATACTCTTACAGCATCTTTATTACAGGAGGGTAACGTGACCAAAAGGGTCTGTGTTGTCAAAGGCGATGATGCTTCCCCGGAGGTCGTCCTGCCGACCGTTGAAGTCATCGATGGTATGAAACTGGGCATCGAGTTCGTCCATACCGCCGTCAACGATGAAGCGATGGCCAAGTTCGGTGAAATCTTCCCGGCGGCGACGAAAAAGGCAATCGATGAAGCCGATTGCTCACTGATGGGATCGACGCGCACTATGGGCGGCGTCCACGGCTATCTGCGCTGGGGGAAGTGGTGCTACGCCAATGTCCGCCCCACCCGCTATGTGGATGGTTTGAGAAGCCCCCTCAAGAAACCGGAGGGCATTGATTTCATCATCCTGCGCGAGAACCTGGAAGGACTCTACCCGGGCTATGAGGGCGATATCAGTCTCCTGTCGCCGCTCAATCTGTACAACGAAATGCTCGGGAAGCACCTCGATGCCAAAAAGAAAGGCAAGTTTGCCGTCAAGCTCACTACCGAAGTGGAGACGAACCTCATCTGCGAGTACGCCTGCAAACTGGCGCTGGAGCGCAAAGCCAGAGGCGGTAAAGGCAAGGTGACCGCCGCCTGCAAGTACAACGTGCTGACGCAGTCGGACGAGATGTTCCGCCGCATCACCGAGGAGACGGTCAAAAAGTACCCAGGCCTTGTCTTCGAGCAGGTTATTATCGATAACTTCTGCCAGCAGATGATTATTAACCCCCAGCGCTACGACGTCGTCGTGATGTCCAATGAGCACGGCGATATCCTGGCGGACGGGGCGGCCGGGCTTATCGGCGGGCTGGGCATCGCCCCCAATGCCTGCATTGGCAAGGACTACGCCTACTTCGGCTCCGTCCACGGCACGGCGCCCGACATCGTTGGGATGAACATCATCAACCCCACGGCGATGATGCTTTCCGGTTGCATGATGCTGGAGTACCTCGG
>JBGOXU010000107.1:0-4691 GCA_041479305.1 Dehalococcoidia bacterium | reverse complement strand
TGGAACGGGTAATGAGCCAGCCTATCTCCCTCAACGTCACCTGCCCCCGCTGCGGGCATATCATGGAAATTATCCTCAGCGGCGTGCACAAGCCCAAGAAATAGCTTTCCCCTTGCGTAATTAATGACAGACGGAGGCATGAATGGAACTAGCCGCAAGAATCAACCAGACTAAGCTTGAGGTCTTCCGCTGGCGCTGTGAGCTCAGCATTCCCAAGAAGCTCGCTCTGGCGCTGGGCATTGCCCTCCTCACCGGCCTGGCCGCTCAACTCCGCGTCCAGCTGCCCTGGAGCCCGGTGCCCATCACCGGACAGACCTTTGCCGTTCTCCTGGCGGGTGTCCTGCTGGGGAAATGGTGGGGCGGCGTCAGCCTGGCACTCTATGCCGGACTGGGCATTGCCGGCGTCCCCTGGTTCACCGGCTTTGGCAGCGGACTGGGCTACCTTGCCGGACCCACCGGCGGCTATGTCATCGGTTTTGTCTTCGCCGCCCTGTTCCTCGGCTACTTCACGGACAAGTACGTGCGGGCGAGAAGCTTTGTCAGCATGCTCGCCCTGATGCTCTTTGCCAACTTCGTCCTGATTTATGTCCCGGGCCTGCTTCAGCTCGGACTGTGGTTGAACATCGTCAAGGGCCAGCCGGTCACGTTTAGCAGTCTCCTGATGATGGGCGCGATTCCCTTCATCGTCGGTGACATCACCAAGGCTGTCCTGGCGGCGGCCATCGCTCGCGGCATCACTCCCAAGATGGCCTACAACGGCGAAGCCGACAAAGACAAGTGGGCGAACTGGCGTCTTCCCTAAGTCCGGGTAATCAAATGAAGTGCAGTCGCTGTGGCCGGGAGCTTTCGGAAGAACAAGTCTACGCCTATCAGGGCAAACCTTACTGCGACGATTGCCTGATGGAAACCAGCCTGCAGAAGCAGGACTACGACTTCATTAAGGGCAAGGGTAAAGCTACCCGCGCTGAAGTCTGCAAAAGCCTAAAGCTATCGGAAGCCGAGATTGATGCCCAGCTGACGCCGCTGATGTTCGCCAAGCTGGTCAAAGAGCGCAGCGAAAAAGGCCAGACCTACCTCGTCGCCGTGCGCTGACCGATTGCGCTGCCCTACCGGCGCTGGTATAATGCGACTTGGTTATATGATTATTTAATGAGCCTCTCGTCCCGCAAGGGGTGAGAGGTTTTCATTATGAAGGAAGTGTCTTATGGCGGAAAAGAATGAAAAACTGGAGATGATGCGGCACTCGGCGTCCCATGTGATGGCGGAAGCCGTCCAGCAGCTCTTCCCCGACACCAAGTTCGCCATCGGTCCGGCGATTGAGAACGGCTTCTACTATGACTTCGATTTGCCCCGCCCCCTGACTCCGGATGACCTCGCTCAAATCGAGAACAAGATGAATGAAATCATCGCCGCGGACAAGCCGTTCATCCGCAAAGAGGTGACCAAGGCCGAGGCGAAGGGGATTTTCGCCGGCCAGCCTTACAAACTGGAACTGCTTGAGGAAATCCCGGAGTCAACGGTCACCGTCTACCAGCAGGGCACGTTCACCGACCTGTGCCGCGGTCCGCACGTCGCTTCATCTAAGGAAATAAAAGTCTTCAAATTGCTCAACGCGGCGGGCGCCTACTGGCGCGGCGATGAGCACCGCCCGATGCTCCAGCGTATCTACGGCATCGCCTTTGAGACCAGGAAAGCCCTTGCTGACCACCTGCAGATGCTCGAGGAAGCCGCCCGCTACGACCACCGCAAGCTGGGCAAAGAGCTCGACCTCTTCAGCATTCACGAGGAAGCCGGCCCCGGCCTGGTGTACTGGCACCCCAAAGGCTCGGCCATACGGAGAGTCATCGAGGACTTCTGGAAGGACGAGCACGTCAAGCGCGGCTACGATTTGGTCTACACGCCGCACATCGCCAAGATTGACCTCTGGAAGACCAGCGGCCACTGGGAGTTCTACCGCGAGTTCCTCTACAGCCCGATGGACATCGAAGGCCAGCAGTACATCCTCAAACCGATGAACTGCAACGGCCACATTATAATTTACAAGACAAAGACGCGGAGCTACCGCGACCTGCCCTTCAGGATGGCGGAACTGGGCACCGTCTACCGCTTCGAGCGCTCCGGTGTGCTCCACGGTCTCTCCCGCGTCCGCGGCTTCACCCAGGATGATGCCCACATCTTCTGCCGCTTCGACCAACTCGAGGACGAGGTGACCGGCGTCCTGGACTTAGCCCTCTTTATGATTAAGACCTTTGGCTTCAAGGACTACCAGGTTATGCTCTCCACCCGCCCGGACAAGGCGGCCGGCTCGGAGGAAGTTTGGCAGGAAGCCACGGATACCCTGCGTCACGCCTTAGCCCGCGCCGGCGTGGAGTACAAAGTTGACCCCGGCGAAGGCGTCTTCTACGGCCCCAAGATTGACATCAAGTTCGTCGGCATCCTGGGGAAAGCCTGGCAGGGCCCCACCATCCAGGTGGACTTCAACCTGCCCCAGCGCTTTGACGTGAACTACATCGGCGAGGACGGCAAGGAACACCAGGTGGTGATGGTGCACCGCACTGTGCTCGGCAGCATGGAGCGCTTCCTGGCGACCCTGCTGGAGAACTACGCCGGCGCCTTCCCGGTCTGGCTATCGCCGGTGCAGGTCAAGGTCATCCCGGTGGCTGACCGCCATCTGGACTACGCCCGCAAGCTCGAAAAGGAGCTCAAGGCGGACAATGTCCGCGTCGAGGTGGACGACCGCTCGGAGAGAATCAACCTTAAAATCCGCCAGGCGCAACTGGAAAAGGTGCCCTATATGCTCGTTGTCGGCGACAAAGAAATCGCCGACTCCACGGTGGCCATACGGCTCCGCAGCGGCAAACAGCTCGAAGCCCAGCCGTTCACCACCTTCAAGAGCGAGCTGCTGAGCGCTATCGCCAGCCGAGTGAAAGATATCGAGTAAATCTGGTATAATTTGATTAGACTCAGATAATATGATATAGTTTTAGTTCGTAGACAGGTTTGCAGTCGGAGGAGGCAAGTTAGCATATAATTAAGAAACTGCGTGTCAACCAGATGATTCGGACCCCAGAAGTCCGCCTGGTCGGTGATAAGGGAGAACAGCTCGGTATTATGCCTTTGTACCAGGCGCGGGAGCTGGCCGAAAAGCAAGGGCTTGACATCGTTGAGGTTGCTCCCCAGGCCGTTCCGCCCGTCTGCCGGCTCATGAACTACGGCAGGTTCAAGTACGAGCAAGAGAAGAAGGAACAGGAAGCCCGTAAGCATCAGAAAATCGCCATGCTCCGCGAAATCAGGATACGGCCCAAGATTGGCGACCATGATTTCAATGCCAAAGCCCGGTCGGTCAAGAAACTCATCGGAGAGGGCAATAAGGTCAAAGTCACGGTAATGTTCCGCGGGCGAGAAATCACACACCCAGACCTTGGCCATAAACTGCTCCAGCGGATGGTCGAGATGGTGAAAGACACCGTCGTGTTGGAAAGACAGGCAGTGTTGGACGGGAAGAGGATGGATGTCATCCTGTCCCCGGTGCCCGCCCAGAAGGTCAAACCGAAGGAAGAGACTGCACCGGAAGAAAAGACTGCGCCAAAGGAAGAGGTTAAATCTTAGCATGCCAAAACTGAAGACTCACAAAGGAGCCCAAAAACGATTCAGTATTAGCGGCACGGGCAAAATCCTACGCTCCAGAGGGCCCAAGAGCCACCTGCGCCGCAATAAGTCGAAGACGATGAAGCGCCTTCTTGCCTCAAAAGCGCCGCTGTTTAAGGGCGATAAGAAGCGTATTCGGAGACTTATCCCCAACGGGGTCTAGTAGATAGGAGGAATTACCCTTGCCACGCGTTAAGAGAGGCGTAACTACCGGACGCCGACACAAGAGATTACTGGAGATGACCAAGGGGCACCGCGCCACCCGTCATACCTCGGTGCGACGTGCCCACCAATCAATGCTCAAGGCTCTCACCTATGCCTTCAAGCATCGCCGGGAGCGGAAGGGCGATATGAGACGGCTGTGGATTGTCCGCATCAATGCCGCCGCCCGTGCCCAGGGCGTCAAGTACAGCGAGCTTATCGATGGCCTGCAGAAGCAGGGTATCGAGATTGACCGCAAGATGCTGGCCGATATGGCGGTGAAGGAACCGGCGGCGCTGGCCAACCTCATCACCACGGCCAAAGCGGCCACCCAAGCCAAGTCATAAGCCAGTCAAGACGTCGCAACTCATCCCCTCCCCCAGCCAGGGTGGAGGGGAAAGTTTTTGTATCGCCAGCGCACCTTAATAGACCTCACCCCCGTATCAAGTACGGGGCAGGCCCCTGGCCCCTCTCCTTAAAGGAGAGGGGAGATGACTTTGGGAGAACCCATCCCCTTCAGAGTGGTTCCAGTGATGGTTCCAGTGATGTCACCAGAACTGTCACCAGAACTGAACCCTTCTGGGTGAACCCCTAGCCCCCTTCCCTTGAGAAGGGAAGGGGGGAGTAGATATTAAAGAGGGGCTAACACCCCTCTTAACGCCCCGCTTCTGGTTTCCCTTGTCATATATGCGAGTCCCGATAGAATCGGGACGTGGCAATCTCAAAAGATATTTATTGAGATTGCTTCGTCGCTACGCTCCTCGCAATGACAAATTAAGAGTCTCAATGGCACTGAAAAGCAGACAAACAAGACCAAAAATATCCAATCTTCCTTTGAGCCG
>JBGOXU010000106.1:0-4776 GCA_041479305.1 Dehalococcoidia bacterium | reverse complement strand
TCTTCTGCTGTTCCGTCAAGAAATATTCCAAGCCAATGCTCCTTTCTCCACATCAAGCTGAGTGCCGGCGATAGAAGAGGACGCTCACGCAGACGGTGAACTAAGGCGGCGATATGCCGTGCTGGCAGTTGCCCTCAGTAAGATTCCCCACCCCAAAATAATACCCAATTATAGGCGGATGAACGCAGGGGCGTCAAGTTGGAACAGTGCTCAGGTGCCCGTCTACGCGCCTTCCACTTCCGTACTCCCAATCACCGAGGCGATGGCGTACTCCTTGGAGTGGGAAAGGCTGACGTTTATCTCGGTGACGCCCAGGGCCTCAGCCTTGTCTTTCGCGCGGCCGTAGAGTCTGACCACAGGTCGGCCGCCGGGATGGGAGAGCGTCTCAATCTCCCGCCATCTCACGCCCCGCCGCCCCGTGCCCAGCAGCTTCATCACCGCTTCCTTGCAGGCAAAACGGGCCGCCAGCGAGGATGGTTTGGCGCGGTAGCGCTGAATTTCCGCCTCGGTATAGATGCGGCGCAGGAAAACTTCTCCCCATCGGGCAAGCGCTTTCTGGATGCGCGGGATTTCAATCATATCGATGCCGGTATAGTGCGCCATTACTGCCTTAGCTCCTGAAGAAGAGTCGCGCCGAGGTTGCGGAAGATGAGGCTCGGCGGCTTGGCATAAAGGTTGGCGAACAGAGGGGTGATGGAAATGCTCCCTTGCTCGATTGCCCAGACATCCGTCCTCTTTTCGGCGGTCATCCGCATCCGCTCCCGGATTAATCGATAGTACTTGCCCGTGCCGCTATCGCCTTCCTCGACGGTATTGATGTGGCAGCGGTGCGCCAGTCGCGTCACCTGGATGTCTTTGATTTCGTCGGCCGGCAAATCGGGCAAATTGACGTTGAGGAAGATGCGGGAATGGAACGAGCCGAAGACGCCTTTGGCCAGCAATGCGGCGAGCCGGGCGGCGGTATCGAAATGCCGGGGACTGCTCTCCTTATCGACCGACATTGCCAGGGCGGAACTGCCGTGGAGGTAGCCCTGCAGGGCGGCGCCCACCGTTCCGGAGATGAGCACGTCATCGCCGAGGTTCTTGCCCTGGTTGATGCCCGAGACAACAAGGTCGATGGGGCCCTTTGCCAGGTTGCCCAGCGCCAGGATAACGCAATCGGAGGGTGTGCCTTCCACGGCATAAGCCTCGACGCCGGGCACAGATGGTTCTACCTTCTGCACCCGGAGTGTCTGGAGCAGGGTGACGGCGGTGCCGGAGGCGCTCCGCTCCCGGTCGGGCGCCACCACCACCACCTCACCGGCGGTCTTCAGTTCCTTGACCAGCGCCCAGAGCCCGGTGGCAAAGATGCCATCGTCATTCGTTACCAGGATTCTCACTCAACCCAGTTTAGCACGGGGAAGCCCGCGGGAACAAATCCGGTTTTATCGCATCTGGTTGTTTTCTCACTGTCATTGCGACCCTTCCGAAGAAGGGGAAACAATTCGTCTCAGGCGGATTGCCACGTCCCGACTCCATCGGGACTCGCAATGACATTAGTGTCAGATTCAACCAAAACCAAACAGAACCACAAATTCGCCCAGTTGCCCGAACGAATAGCTTTGTGATACCATTAAATTGGAAGCAGTGGTGCGGCGGATATTCCCCTAACTCTTGACCCTGAGTTCCCCGTCTTGTATACTGGGTGAAATTTTAGGCAGGACCGATGGTAAACCTATCACTAAATGGCAATAAAATAGTCGCCCAGCCCGGCGCCACCATCCTCGAGGTGGCTAAAGCCAGCGGCGTCAGCATACCCACGCTCTGTTACCTCGAGGGCCAGCCGCCGATGGGTGCCTGCCGGCTCTGTGTTGTCGAGGTGGAAGGCTCAAGGAACCTGGTCGGTTCCTGCCACACGCCCGTAAACGAGGGCATGGCCGTCCAGACGCACTCGCCGAAGGTTATCGATGCCCGCCGAACCATCGTGGAACTGCTGCTGTCCAGCCACCCCGATACCTGCCTCGTCTGCGATAAGGCCAATATCTGCGAGCTACGTGCTATTGCCGCCGACCTGGAAGTCGGCTTGCCCCGCTATCGCGCCCAGAAGCACTATTTCCCCATCGAGGCGGACAATGCCTACATCCTCCGAGATATGGGCAAGTGCATCCACTGCCGGCGCTGTGTCGTCGCCTGCAAGAACATCAAGGGCAAGAATCTGTTCAGCGTCGCCTATCGCGGTTTCGACACCAAGATTATCTACGGCCTCGACCAGCCCGTGGAAGCTCAGGAGACCTGCCAGGGGTGCGATGTCTGTGTTTCCCTCTGTCCGTCCGAGGCGCTGATGAAGCCGCGCAAGATTGGCGAGGAGCGGGCGACGCGGGCGCTGTACGTCAAGGGGAAGTAGGATGTCCCAGGGAACGCAAATCGAGCGGAAAGACCTCATCCTGAGGCTCAAGGAAGCCCAGAAGAGGTTCGGCTATATCCCGGAAGAGGTCATCCGGGGACTGGCGGATGCGCTCGACCTGCCCGTGAACGAGGTCTACGGAGTCGCCTCCTTCTACTCCTTTATATCGACCAAGCCGCTGGGTCGCAACGTCATCCGCGTGTGCAAGAGTCTGCCCTGCTATTTGAAGAACTCCGAGATGATAGTCCGGGCGGTGGAAAAGGCGCTGGGAATTGTCCCCGGCGAGACCGCGGCCGACGGCCGGTTCTCCTTCGAGCTGGTCAACTGCATCGGCCAGTGCGATAGAGCGCCGGCGATGATGGTAAACGGCGATGTCCACGGCGATTTGACGCCGGAGAAAATTGCGCAAATATTGCGAGATTACAAATAGGAGTTGATTTAAGTGCCGCAGGCGCGGGTAGTTTTAAGGAATTGTGACGTCATCGACCCCAGGCGGATTGCCAGCTACGTGGCGCGCGACGGGTTCAAAGCCCTGGCCAAAGCCCGCCAGCTCGGCCCGGACGCCGTCATCAATGAGGTCAAGGCGTCGGGCCTGCGGGGCAGGGGAGGGGCGGGGTTTCCCGTCGGCCTGAAGTGGGAAGGCGCCCGCAAAGCCCCGGGCGATGAGAAGTACGTCATCTGCAACGCCGACGAGGGGGAGGTGGGGACTTTCAAGGACCGCTACATCCTGGAAAGAGACCCCTTCACCCTGATTGAAGGCATCACCATCGCCGGCTATGCCATCGGGGCGAAGACGGCTTTTGTCTACCTCCGCGCCGAGTACCATTTCCTTTTCGATTTGCTGAATAGCGCCGTCGCTCAGGCGAAGGATGCCGGCTATCTCAATGGCTTCAATATTGAAGTCAGGGAAGGCGCCGGCGCTTACATCTGCGGCGAAGAGTCCGGCCTGATGGAGTCGATTGAAGGTGAGCGCGGCGAAGCCCGCTACCGGCCGCCTTTCCCCACCACCGCCGGCCTCTGGGCAAAACCGACCATCATCAACAACGTCGAGACGCTGATGAACATTCCCCAGATTATGCTCAACGGGGCGAGGTGGTTCAGCCAGATGGGCACGGAGAAAAGCAAGGGCACCAAGGTCTTTTCGGTCAGCGGCGACGTCGCCAAGCCCGGCGTCTTCGAGATGGTGCTGGGCAGCAAATTGAGGGAACTGGTCGAAGAGATTGCCGGGGCGAAGGATGTGAAATTTGTCCAGATTGGCGGCGCCACCGGCAGAATCGTTCCGTTTCAGAACATCGATACGCCGCTGGCCTTCGAGGCGGTGCTCGGGGCCGGCGCAGTCACCGTCTTTAACCAGAGCCGTGACATCATTGACATAATGTTCCGGACGATGGAGTTCCTGCAGGAAGAGTCCTGCGGCAAGTGCACGCCCTGTCGACAGGGCACCCAGGTGATGCTGGAAATGCTCGAAAGATTTGCCAGCGGCGAGGCCAGACCGCGCGAAATCAAGGACCTGGAAGACCTCTCCCGGGTGATGGTCATCACGTCGCTGTGCGGTCTCGGGCAGGCGGCGCCGAACGGGATACTCGATAGCCTGCAGTACTATCGTGATGTGTACGAAAGTCGAGTCAAAGTGTAGTCAGGGGGTGGGATTATGAAGACGATTACCAAGCAGAAACCTCTGGAAGAGGTCATGAAATATGTGGAGAAGTGCCCGAGCGTCTATATCATCGGCTGCGGCACCTGCGCCACATTGTGCCATACCGGCGGCAAGTCGGAAATTCTGGCGATGAAGGAAAAGCTGGAAGCGACGGGCAAGAAAGTCCCCGGCTGGATGATTATCCCCACCGCCTGCGATGAGCTGACCAAGTACGCCCTGCGGGATGAAGCCGCCACCATCAAGCAGGCCGACTGCATCCTGGCGATGACCTGCGGCGTCGGCGTGCAGACGATTGCTCTGCACCTCAAGGACACCAAGCAGATTTACCCGGCGCTGAACACGATGTTCCTCGGCACGGAGACCAAGCCGGGACAGTTTATGGACGTCTGTATGCAGTGCGGCGCTTGTGTGCTGGGCCGGACGGCATCGATTTGTCCCCTGGTCCGGTGCGCCAAGCTCCTGTTCAATGGCCCCTGCGGCGGCTCTGCCGGCGGCAAGTGTGAAATCTCGAAGGATGTGCCCTGCGCCTGGCAGATGGTTTACGACCGCCTCAAGGAGATGGGCCGGCTCGATATCATGGAGGAGCTGGCGCCCATCAAGGACTGGGGCATCAGTGTTTCCGGCGGGCCGCGCAGCACCGACCTGGAAGCGGAGTGCAAAGTCCCATAGGAGGCAAGCTATGAAAGCCGGCACCAATCTGGAGAAAGTCCTCACCAGCGGCAAGTTTGCAGTTACG
>JBGOXU010000105.1:0-4783 GCA_041479305.1 Dehalococcoidia bacterium | reverse complement strand
GCCGTAGCACTGGCAGGCTTCCGCCCACTTGACGAAATCAGGCTGGACTTTGAAGGATGACGTGTCCCATCCGGTATTCTCCATCTGGTTATGCTTGACCCAGCCCAGCGCCGAGTTGTTCAGCACCAGCCACGTGCAGCCAGCATTATACTGAGCGGCGGTGGGCAGTTCCTTCATGTACATCTGGAAAGCGCCGTCGCCGGTGACGCAGACCACGTTCTTCTCCGGCTTTGCCAACTTGGCGGCAATGGCTCCCACCACCCCCATCCCCATACAGGTCTGCTCGGCGACGGGCACCCACTCCGAGCCTTCCAGAAGTGTGCAATACGGAAAGCAATATGCCCACGAGTCCTGGGAGCCGTTTTCGCTGACGATGATGGTGTTCCGGCCGAAGACGCGAGTTAGCTCATAGACGGCGCGCTTGGCGGGGACGGGAGTAACATCCGCCAGGCACTCGGCTTCAACTTCTTTCCCGAAGTCGGCTTTCGCTTTCATAATCTCCTTGACGCGGAGCATCGCTTCGTGGTCGGTGCCGCCTTTCACCCTGGCTTTCAGCGCCTCAATAAGTTGCTTCAATACCAATCTAGCATCGCCAAGGATACCGATATCGGGCAGCCAGTTCCGCCCGATTTCAAACGGCGCAATATCTACCTGAACGAATTTAGCACCCTTAGGAAAATCATTCCAGCTATGGGTCTGGAAAGCCTCATTCCGCGAGCCGATGGTGATGAACAAGTCGGCGGCGCTCTGGACTGCTTTGCCCACCTTGGTCCGATACAGTCCGCAAACACCCAGCGCCAGCGGATGAGTCTCCGGCAGAATGCCTCGACCACCCGGCGTGGTCAGGAAAGGCATTCCCAGAAGCTCAATGAACTCCCTGAACTCGGCGGAAGCGCCCGATAGCATAGTCCCATTGCCCGCCACCACTACCGGTCGCTCCGACTTCAGGATTAGGTCGACGGCCTGATTGATTAGCTCAGGGTCGGCGGCGGCGCGGACTTTTCGGGCGGGGACGTATTGGGGCACGGCAACGTCGGTCAGGGTGTATTTGGTGATGCCGCTGACATCGTAGGGTATCTCAAGGTAGACGGGACCGGGCTGTCCGTTCATCGCCACCGAGAAGGCGCGGTTGATGAACCAGGGGAGTCTCTCCGCATAAGGCACACGCGCCGCCCACTTGGTGATGGGCCTCATTATACCGAGCTGGTCGACCTCCTGGAAGTCCGCCATCCCCTCCGTCTTCCGCGAGATGGACTGGCAGATGACGACAATCGGCGAACAGCCGGAGTAGGCTTCGAGCACGCCGGGCACGAGATTGGCGGTCCCCGGTCCGGCACTGGCGCCGCACACGCCGGGCTTGCCGGTGACGCGGGCGTAAGCCATCGCCATAAACGGCGCTGAACCTTCATACCTGACGCCAATCGACTTCACTTCCGGCACATTTCTGGCAAATAATTGGAGCGGAATATCGCCCAGCCCGAAAATAAATTCCACCCCCTGCGCCTTAATCATATTCAAAATAGCTTCCCAGGCGTTCATCGGTCACCTCCTTGCTTACTACCTTCTGCAACTAAAGATTGTCACTGCGAGGGTCTGGACTGTCACTCTGAGCGAAGCGACTAAAGAATGACACTCAGAAGCACATTTCTTGAGATTTCCACCCCGATGGTAATCGGGGCTCCTCGCAATGACAGGACGCAGGGATATTCTATTCTGCGACTCTTGACAAAAAATAGCAATAGTTTATGATTAGTAGTATTGGAGAAAACGATGCAAATACGCAAGACTTACAAACAGGTAAACCCGGAACTCCTCTATGCCGAAATCAGGGACTTTGCCCTGAAGCAGGGCGTGACCCTGGACGAAGCCAAGATGGAGACGTACGCCCTGCCCACCGATAGTTCATCATTTGTCTCGCGGGGGACGCTGAGCTTCTCGGTGCAGGTGGAGGGGAAGAAGAAGGAGTGCCTCCGGGCCCACGTCGTCGGTTCCGCCCGGACCGAGACGAAACTGATGCTGGATGTTGACGAGAAGCTCTTCCCGGCGGAGAAAGCAACTGCTTTGCAGGGAGACCTGGACTTTATCTTCGGCACGTACGAAGTGAAGTAGACTACCGTCCCGCCGCAATCCGGTACATGTTCTCGTACGCTTTCCCGAAGTGCGGGTTGTCTTGTTGCACTTTTTCCTTCAGCGCTTTCATCCGGCGGATGAACTCGGCGCGGTCCTGGGTCGCCACGAGGTGCGCCCATTCTCCGGCTTTATCCTTGAAGAGGCGCTCCAGCTCGGGCAGATTGGGCAGGTTCATCTGGAGACTGGCGTAAAGCTCGGGGTCTTCGGTAAGGACGCTCTCAACGAGGGTCAATAGCACTTTGTAGGTGATGCCGCCTATCGACTCGGTATTCTTGATTTCGTCCGTGTTGAGCAGAGCATCCGCCGTGACGATGGCGATGAAGTGCGCCAGCCCGAGGACGATGGCCATCTTGCGGTCGTGCTCCTGCGGCGTCATCAGGGTAACCCTGGCGCCTCTGGTTTCCAGATAGTTTTTCGCTTTCTGCGCCAGCGCTTGCTCATCATCGTTTGTCGGCGTCAGGATGAAGTTCTGATTTGCCACGCTCCGGGCGCCGGGGCCGAAAAGCGGGTGCGCGCCCAGAATCTGCCTGGTTTTCAGGTATTTGCGCATGACGTCGACGGGCATCTCTTTGATAGAAGTAACATCAGCCACGACCTGTCCGGGGCGGACGTGGGGGCTGATTTCTCTCACAACGGCTTCAAAGCTATCGATGGGCACGGAGAGGACGACAACACCGGTGCCTTTGACGGCCTCGACATTGGAAGCCACCGTCACGCCCAGTTGCTCCTTTGCCTCGCGGAGCCTGGCCTCGCTCCGGCCGCTGATGACGACCTCGTGGCCTTCGTCGTGGAGAAAGCGGGCGAACCACCGCCCCATTTTCCCCGCCCCACCGATAATGGCAACGCGCAAATCTTCCCCCTATTTTCTAGCCTTAGGATAAGAGCCAAGCACTTTCAGAAAAATCAGGTTCTTTTCCAGGTTTTCCAGCGCTTCCCGCGCCAAGCGGTCTTCGCGGTGTCCCTCAAAATCAAGGTAGAAGTTGTACTGCCACGGCTTCTGTCGGGTCGGCCGGGATTCGAGCTTGCTCAGGTTGATGTTGCGACGGGCAAACTCGCCGAGGACTTCGTAAAGCGCGCCGGGCCGGTCTTTGGTGGTGAAGGCAATGGACGTCTTGTCGTTCCCGGTAGGCGTTGAGTCTTCTTTGGCCAGGACAAAGAACCGCGTGAAGTTGTTCGGGTTATCTTCGATTCCCTTAGCGACGATGTTCATTCCGTAAATTTCGGCGGCGCGGGCGCTGGCGATGGCGGCACTGTCAGTCATCTTTTTCTCTTTTATCATTTTGACACTGCCGGCGGTATCGTAGGTTGGCACCAACTCGGCGTTCAGGTGCTTGAGGAAATTGCGGCATTGGCCCAGCGCCTGCGGATGGGAGTAAACCCGCTTGATGGTATCGAGTCCCGTCCCCGGGCGGGCAATGAGACAGTGGATGACGCGGACTTCGGTCTCGCCGCCGACCTTGAGGCTGGACTCCAGCAGAAGGTCGTAGACGCGGCTGATAATGCCTTCCAGTGAGTTTTCGATGGGCACCACCCCGAACTGCACTTCCCCGTCCTCGACCACCCTGAAGACTTCTTCCAGGGTCTCGCGGGGTCGAATCTGGACCGAAGTGCCGAAGTAGTTGAACACCGCCTCCTCGCTGTACGCGCCAATCTCGCCCTGGAAAGCGACCTCGATGCCCTGGGCGCCCTTGGCGGCGGCGATGATGTGCCGATAAATGCTCTCGATTTCCTCGTCGCTGATGTCGATTTTCCTTTCGCGGGCAAGACTCTTGACATTTTCGATGACTTCCTGCTCCCGCTTGCGGTCTTCAATGCGCCGCTTTTCGGTGCGCTTGTCTTTGCCTATCTCCCGGGCAATGCTCAGCCGTTCGCCGAGAAGCTCAATAATACGGGCATCAACCTCATCGATTTTCTTTCTCAGTTCCCGAATGTTCATCTGATTACTCCCGGAATCTTCCCCGCTCTCAGGGCAAAGTCGCACAGTGTTACCGCCATCACCGCCTCGACCACCGGCACGGCACGCGGCACGATGCAAACGTCATGCCTGCCGCCAATGGTGAGCGTTGCTTCCTTCATCTGCTCAATATCGACGGTGGACTGCGGCTTGAGAATGGATGCCACCGGCTTGACGGCCACCCGGACGACGATGGGCATACCCGTGCTGATGCCCCCCAGCACCCCGCCGGCGTTGTTGGTTTTAGTAATCACTTTGCCATCCTCAATCGTGAACAGGTCATTGTTCTCCGAGCCGCGCATGCCCGCCACCCGGAAGCCGGCGCCAACCTCGACTCCCTTGACGGCCGGAATTGCCAGCAGGGCTTTGGCCAGCTCGCCATCGAGGGTATCGAAGACCGGCTCCCCCAGGCCCACCGGCACATTCAGGGCAATGCCTTCCACAATCCCACCCACGCTGTCCCCTTCCGCCCTGACTCTTTCGATTAGTTCGGACATTTTCCGGGAAGCAATGGGGTCGGCGCAGCGGAGAGGATTTTTTTCAACGGCTGGTTTTATTTTCTCATAGCTTATCGGTCTGGCTTTGATGCTGCCAATTTCCACGGTATGCGCCAGGACTTCCACGCCAAGTGTGCCGAGCAGTTTTTTGGCGATGGCGCCGGCCATGACGTGACCAGCCGTAATCCGGCCGGAAAACCGG
>JBGOXU010000104.1:0-4917 GCA_041479305.1 Dehalococcoidia bacterium | reverse complement strand
CCACCGCCTGCACCACGCCGGCCACCAACGGGATGGTGGTGAGGACAGAAACTCCTGCGGTCACTGATGTACGCCGTACGGTCATCGATTTGCTCATCGCCGACCATCCTCTCGATTGTCTCACCTGCTGTAAGAACCAGCGCTGTGACCTGCAAAAGGTCGCCGCTTACCTGGGCATCACCGAGAGACGCCTGCCCCGGCTCGAGCGCGACCTGCCGGTCGATGACAGCAATCCCTTCTTTAAGCTCGACCGCAACTACTGCATTCTCTGCGCGAAATGCGTCCGCGCCTGCGATGAAGTCACGATGGTCAACGCCATCGAGATGACCTATCGCGGCTACCCCAGCCGCGTCGGCATTTTCGGCGATAAGACCTTCATGGAATCAATTTGCCGTTCCTGCGGCGAATGCGTCGTCCGCTGCCCCACCGGCGCCCTTGTCCCCAAGGAAATGGTCCAGCCGGATAAAGAAGTGCAGACCACTTGCCCCTACTGCGGTGTCGGCTGCACGATGTACCTGGGCACCCGCGGCGACAAGATTGTCTCCGTCCGCGGCGACCGCTCCAATCCGGCAAGCAAAGGCCGTCTCTGCGTCAAGGGCCGCTTCGGCGCGACTGAATACATAACTCACCCCGACCGCCTGACCAGCCCGCTGGTGCGCACCGGCAGCGAGTTCACCCGCGTCTCCTGGGACGAGGCGCTGAACGAGGTTGCCGGCAAATTAAGCAAGTACAAGCCGGAGGAAGTGGCCGTAGTCGCCTCAGCCAAGTGCACCAACGAGGAGAACTACATCCTGCAGAAGTTTACCCGCGCCATACTGGGGACGCACAGCATTGACCACTGTGCCCGTCTCTGACATTCCCCAACTGTCGCCGGTCTGGCGATAACCTTCGGCAGCGGGGCAATGACCAACTCCATCACTGACATCGCCGATACGCGGTGTATGCTGGCCATCGGCACCAACACAACGGAAGCGCACCCGGTCATCGGCTTTGAAGTAAGAAAGGCAGTTCGTAAAGGGGCTAGGCTTATCGTCGCTAATCCCCGCGAGATTGAACTTGTCCGTCACGCCGAGCTGTGGCTGAGGCAGAAACCGGGCAGCGATGTCGCCCTCATCATGGGGATGTGCCGCGTCATCGTGGATGAAGGCTTGCAGGATTCCGCCTTCATCGCCGAACGCGGCGAGAACTTTGACGCCTTCAAAGAATCGCTCAAAAAATTTGACCTCGATTTTGTCGAGCAGGTCACCGGCGTGCCCAGGGGTCAAATCGTGGCCGCGGCGCGGATGTTTGCCACCTGCAAACCGGCCTCCATTTTCTACGCGATGGGCATCACCCAGCACACTCACGGCACCGATAACGTAATGGCAATCTCCAACCTGGCGATGCTCACCGGCAACATCGGCAAGCCGGGCGCCGGCGTGAACCCCCTGCGCGGCCAGAACAACGTCCAGGGCGCCTGCGATATGGGCGGCCTACCCAACGTCTATCCCGGTTACCAGAGCGTGGCCGACCCGGCGATGAAGCAGAAGTTCGAAGCGGCCTGGGGCTACCCGATGCCTCCGGCCAAACCCGGCCTCACCATCACCGAAATCTTCGATGCCGCGCATGCCGGCAAAATCAAGGCGCTGTACATTATGGGCGAAAACCCCGCCCTCACCGAGCCTGACGCCAGGCACGCCGAGGAGACCCTGAAGCGGCTGGAACTGGTGGTGGTGCAGGACTTCTTTATGACCGAGACGGCGAAGTTCGCCCACGTCATCCTGCCCGGCGTCACTTTCGCCGAGAAGGACGGCACCTTCGTCAACACCGAGCGCCGCGTCCAGCGCGTCCGCAAAGCCATCGAGCCTATCGGTAACGCCAAACCCGACTGGTGGATTATCTGCCAGCTCGCCCAGAAGATGGGCAAGACGAACGGCTTCACCTTCAACCACCCGTCCGAGATTATGGACGAAATCGCTAAAGTCACCCCGAGCTACGGCGGTATCTCCTACCAGCGGCTCGAATCGGGCGGCCTCCAGTGGCCCTGCCCCACCGCCGAGCATCCCGGCACGCCGATTCTCCACACCAGGATGTTCACCCGCGGCAGGGGCAAGTTCATGCCGCTGGAGTACCGGCCGTCCGCCGAGACTCCGGACCAAGACTACCCGTTAATTCTAACCACCGGCCGCAGCCTCTTCCAGTACCACACCGGCTCAATGAGCCGTCGCGTGAAAGGCTTGAATGCCTTCCGCAACGAAGAGCTGGTGGAAATCAACCCGCAGGACGCCGCGTCACTGGGTATTGCCGACGGCGAGAAGGTCAAGGTTATCTCGCGCCGCGGCGAGGTGGCGGCAAAGGCAAAGGTTACCGAGGTCTCGCCGCCGGGCGTGGTCTTCATGACCTTCCACTTCGCCGAAAGCCCGACTAACCAGCTGACCAATCCGGCCATCGACCCGGTAGCCAAGATACCCGAGTTCAAGGTGTGTGCGGTAAGAATTGAAAAAGACGGCGGCTCGAACAAGTAATGGCCACCGGAGGAGACTGACATCGCTAAGTTCAACGTCCGCACCCTTTTCGCCGGGATGGTGCCGCTCTTTGTCTTAGCCCATTTTGCCCACCACCTGGTCACGGCGCTGCCCGTGCCCCTCCTCCCCTTCGTCCGGGATGAGTTCCATCTGGACTACACCCAGTCCGGCCTGCTTATCTCCGCTTTCAGCTTGACTTATGGTCTAAGCCAGATGCCTGCCGGCTGGTTCGCCGACCGCATCGGCGCGCGCATCCTGCTCACCTCAAGCATCCTCGGTGTCGGTATAACAGGACTGTTTGTTGGCTTCTCCCAGACCTACCTGATGCTGATTATCGGCCTGATTCTAATGGGTATCCTGGGCGGCGGCTATCATCCCGCCTCCACGACCGCGATATCGACATCGGTGGAGCCGACGCGGCGGGGCTGGGCGCTCGGACTGCATATGATTGGCGGCAGTGTCTGCTTCTTTCTCGCCCCCCTCGTGGCCGCGGCGCTGGCGGCAGCCTGGGGCTGGCGCGGTCCTTACATCGCCCTGGGGATTCTGGCCATCCTCTTCGGCATCTTTTTCTACTTCATCCTGAAGCGCCGGATGCCGAGCAAAGAGGCGGAACTCAAAGCCTTCCACGCCGAGGTGGAGACGGCCCCGGTGCCGGGCCAGATGCGACGGCTCATTACCGTTATCGTCCTGAGCACCTTCATCCAGTCGGCCATCATGTCGACGGTCTCGTTTATCCCGCTGTTCCTGGTGGACCAGTATGGCGCCGGCAGAGGTCTTTCCGCAGCTTCAATCTCCATTGTCTACTCCTGCGGTCTGTGGGCAAGCCCTCTCGGCGGCCATTTCTCCGACCGCTGGGGCAGAATCGTGATGAGCATACTGGTGGCACTGCTAGCGGGACCGGCCGTCTTCATGCTCACCGTGGCGTCTTACGGCACGGCAACTATCGTGGTGCTCATACTCATCGGGATGCTGATGTACATCAACACCACCACCGCCCAGGCTTATGTCGTTGACCACACCCCGAAGCGCCGCCGCGCCACGATGCTGGGCTTGTATTTCTTCGGCACGATGGAAGGGAGCGCGATGCTGACGCCAGTCATCGGCTATTTCATCGACACCTGGGATTTCTATAGTGCCTTCACCATCGCCGCCGTCGCGATGCTGGCGGTGTCCCTTGTCTGCGCCTACTTGCTCCGCGGCAACCGCAAGGAATAGGATTCTGAAAGCCCCTAGGCACATGGTTGACATTGTGCCGCTGGATGGTCTAATCTCTAGACACATGAATTACGTTTTCATCGTCGTCGCTCTGCTCGCCGCCTACCTCCTGGGCTCGGTACCGGCCGCCTACGTGATGGGACGACTGCGCAAAGGCATCGATATCCGACAGGTGGGCAGCCACAATATGGGGGCGATGAACGTCTTCTACTCCGTCGGCTTCGGCGAGGGACTGGCCGTTCTGGCTTTTGACATCGGCAAAGGCGCCGCTGCCGTGGCTCTCGCCCGGCTTATGGGCACCCCTGAGCTTGTCCAGCTTCTGGCCGGCCCGGTGGCGGTGGTGGGGCACAACTTCCCAATATTCCTGAACTTCAAGGGCGGGCGGGGCGGGGCAACCTGCATCGGCATCCTCATCTACGTCATGCCGTGGGGCATCCCCTTCTACTTCGGCGCCTTTCTACTCATTCTAGCCATCACCCGCTACCCCACCCTGAGCTACAGCATCGCCTTCGTCAGCTTCCCATTCATCGCCTGGCTTATCTACCACCGCTGGGAGTTCATTGTCTTCGCCATCGTGCTCATTTTGCTCCCCGGTATCCGCTACCTCCCCCGCATCAAAGAGATGCGCGCTAAAGGGGGCAACTGGGGACACGTCGTCTACCGCAAGGGCATCCGCGATAGGCTGTAGCGCCGACGCCAGCAATTACCTATCGCCGACCATTCGCCCCGGTTCCATCGGTGCTCAACGCTTGTGATAAATGCGTTTTCTGGCTTTTCAGGTCAGCCTGACACAAGATACATGACTCGGTTCAGAGGCGGTCGGGTTCCGAAACCCGACCCTACAACAGTGGTGATTACCGATTCCCTATCTTTTCCACACGCCCTTTGAATTCAAACTGAGTGAAAGAGTATACTGAGAACATAACCTGGAAAGAGGAAGGAGTAAACGGTTTCCATGAGAAGTGACAACATCAAAAAGGGAGTTGAGCGTGCCCCGCATCGGGCAGTGCTCCGCGCGCTGGGCTGCGGCGACGAGGACATTAGTCAGCCGTTCATCGGCGTGGTCAACAGCTTCACCGAGATTGTTGGCGGCCATATCCACCTGCCGATGATTGCCGATGCCGTGAAACAGGGCATCCGCGCCGCCGGCGGCACCCCCTTTGAGTTCAATACCATCGCCGTGTGCGACTGCCTCGTG
>JBGOXU010000103.1:0-5044 GCA_041479305.1 Dehalococcoidia bacterium | reverse complement strand
AGCAAAGCTGCGCCGAAAGCCCCCAGGATGAACAGGGCAATCAGGACTTCCATCAGGGTGAAACCTTTTTGCCCTGGGAATAGCCCTATCTTCCTTTCTAACAGCCGTCTCACAGCGCCACTCCCCTTCACCTCTCGGACTAACCGAAGGCCCCGGTGATAGTATACATCGGCATAATGACGGAGAGGGCAATGAAGCCCACCAGCAGGGCAATACCGATGGTGCTCAGCGGAGCAATTAGCCCCACCATTGCCGTGGTTCTTTCTTCGGCTTCCGTCTCATAGAAGTCCGCCACCACGCCCATCGTAAAGTCGAGGGTGTTGCTCTCCTCCCCCACGGCGACCATTTGCACCAGGAGCGGCGGGAAGATATCAATGCGGGACATCGGCTGGGACAGGCCCTCGCCGAGAAGAAGCCTCTCTTTGACCTGCCTCAAGGCGGTGCGGAAGACGTAGTTATCAGTGCCCTCCGGGACTATCTCCATAATCTCCTGAAGTTTCAGACCGGCCTTAACCATCACCGATACGGAGCGGGAAAAGCGGCCCAGCTCCGAGTAAAGCATCGGCGGGCCGATGACCGGCGCCTGAAGGCGCAGACGGTCGAAAAAGCGCCGGCCGCTGGGCTGTTTCATCAGCCACAGGAAAGCCACGCCCAACACCGCCGCCGCAATAACGAGATAAAGTTTATTCTCATTGACAAAGCCGGTCACCCAGATGAGGATGCGGGTGGGGAGGGGCAACTCGACATTCAGGGCGGTAAACATGTTGAGCAGTTTGGGCATGACCATCGTAACAAGCAGGATGATGACGGCGATACCAGCGACCAGCACCATGACCGGGTAAGTAAGCGCCTTCTTCACCTTCTGGAACATTACCGAGTGCTTCTCCAGGTAGTCTGCCATCTGGTTCAAGACCGCATCCAGGCTTCCTGTCTCCTCGCCGACGGCAATGGTGCGGCAGTAGATGTCAGTGAACGCCTTGGGGTGCTTGGTAATCGCCATCGAAAACGAACCGCCAGAGCGGATTTCATTCAGAACCGAACCCAGGATGCTGCGGAAGCCGCGGCTGGCGGCTGCCTGCTGTTGCAGGATTTCCAGGGACGGCAGGAGGGAAATTCCGGACCTGAGCAGAGTGGCGAGCTGGCGGGAGAAAATGATGACATCCCGGGGCTTGATTTTGAACAGGGAGGGCAGGGCTTCCTCCAGACTGAAAGCGGAGGGGGCAATTTCCACAATTTCCGGGTTGAGGCCTTTCTCAACGATAAGACGCTCGGCCGCAATCTCGCTCGTGGCTTTGATGTTGCCCTTCACCCTGTCCCCGCGGGTGTTAGTGGCCGTGTAGCGGTAAGTTATGAGTTTAGTCGGGGTAGCTTCAACAGTTGACCTTGCCATCGCTTCACCTAAGTTATCGAGTAGACGTTGCGCATTACTTCGTGGGGAGTGGTAACCCCCATTTTGACCTTCAGCATGCCATCGTGCCAGAGGCTGTCCATGCCATCCTTCTTTGACTGGGCGCGTATTTCGTCGGCGCCGGCGTTTCTGACTATCATGCGGCGGATTGCCTCGCTGACCAGCATCACTTCAAAGATACCGGTCCGGCCCAGGTAGCCGGTGCCGGCGCAGAAGTTGCACCCCGCGCCCACGATGAACTCGGTGCGCCTCTCCTTCATTTCGTTCTCGTAAGCCGCTCTCTCCTCGGCATCAACGCTGGTGGGACGGGAGCAGTAAGGGCAAACGCGGCGCACCATTCTCTGTGCCACCACCCCAATCAGAGCGGAGGAAATGAGGAAAGGCTCCACCCCGAGGTCAATCATACGAAAGATGGTGCTCACCGTATCATTGGCGTGGACGGAAGACATCACCAGGTGGCCGGTAATGGATGCCTGCGTGGAAATCAGGGCCGTCTCCTTATCACGAATCTCACCGATGAGGATGACATTGGGGTCAAGTCGCATCGTGGATCTGAGGCCGGCGGCGAAGGTCATGCCCGCGGCGGGGTTGACCTGCATCTGGTTAATGTTGGCAAAGTGGTACTCCACGGGGTCTTCAATAGTAATAATGTTGCGGCCTATATTGTCCAGTTGGTTCACCGTGGCATACTGGGTGGTGGTCTTCCCGGAGCCGGTGGGACCGCTGATTAGTATCATCCCGAAGGGGGTCTTCACCATGGCCATATATCTTTCCAGGACGGTGGGCAGGAAGCCAATCTCCGCCAGCGGCAGGAAGGCAAAGGACTTGTCCAGGATTCTCAACACGGACATCTCGCCCCAGACGGTGTTGCAAGTGGCGACGCGGATATCAACCTTCTTATCGCCCATATCAAAGGAAATCTGGCCGTCCTGGGGGCGGCGGCGCTCGGCGATGTTCAGACCGGCCATAATCTTGATGCGGGAGAGGAGGGGCGGGTGAACGCTCAGGGGCAGGTTCATCACCTCGGTCAGAATGCCATCGATGCGGTAGCGCACGCGCAGTTTGTCATCCTGCGGCTCGATGTGAATATCGGAGGCGCGGTCGCGCACGGCCTGCTTGATAAGAAGGTCGATTGCCCTGACCACGGGGGCCTGGGCGATGGCTTCCGCGGAGACCCTGGCTTCCCGCGGACCGGAGGTGGTGCGGTAGCGCGTGGGAATCTGGCTCAACTGTTCCTCAATCTCGCCGCCGATGCGGTAGTTGAGGTCAATCATTTCCTGGATATCCTGCGCCGTGCTGATGACCGGTTCCACCCGCTTCATCGTGACGGCGGCCAGGTCTTCAACCGCCTCGATGTCACGCGGGTCTTCCATGGCGATGATGATGGTGCCGTCAGTAGTGTCAACCGGAATGACGCCGTACTTGCGGGCGATGGCTTCCGGGACGAGTTTGATTGCCTCGGGCTTGACCCCCTCTTTCTTCAGGTTGACAAAGGGAATGCCCATCTGCAGGCTGATGAAGAACGCCAGTTGCTGCGAGGTAATCAGACGCTGCTGGAGCAGGATGCGCTCAAACTTATCGCCACTCTTCTGCTGGAGGTCGCGGATGTGCTGGACCTGCTCTTTGCTGAGGATTCCCGCCTCAAGCAGTATCTCACCCAAATCCCGGGTGGAGCTCCTCTGGATTGTATCCATATTCGCCTCCCCCAATGCCAGTCCGGCTATCCCTTCTGAACGAGCTTTATTCTTCTCGTCGGGGGCTTCTTGCCCTGCCCTAGCCAGATGGGCTTGCCGCCGTCCTTTTCCGGCGCCTCAGATACCAGCTCGATATTGGGCATTTTGGCCGATATGAGACTGATGAGCGGCAATGGCTTATTCAAAACCACGGTAATGACGGTGCCGCGAGTCGCCGAGCCGCGAGTATTGAGAATCCTCAGCTCCGAAATGGTCTGCAGACAGGCGTATAGCGCCGAGACCGTCTTCAGGTCGACGGGCACGTCAATCGCCAGCTCAACTTCGCCGGCAAAGGGTGTCTGCCCATCGATTTTCATCTGGCTATAATCAATCTCGCGCTCCGCTTTTTCTCCCCCCGTCTGGGTCAAAAGCTCTTCGGCGGTAGCCAGGGCGCTGGAACCTTCAGTGGCCACCGCGCCCGCCACCTGCGCCCCCTTGACTATCGCACCGGCCTTCTCGTTGGCTTCCGACAGAATCCTCGCCGCCTCTTCCTGCGCCTCCACGGCCGCTCTGGCCTTGACCGTAATCGCGATTCTCTCGGCATCAGCGATGGCGCTCTTCAAAATGGAGCGGACCGATGCCGGCGTGGAAGCCTCGAACTGGCGCATCAACTCGCTGACAAAGCCGACGACCTGCGCCTCGTCCAGCCCGCTCTCAACGATATTGAAATCAACGCCCCAGAGCTTCTTCGTCGTGGGCTTCTCTTCTTCCTTCTTCTTTTCCTTTTGCCGCTGGTTAAGCCATTTGACCATCAGCACAACCTCCCGCCTCGGCAACCAGAGGTCTCAACTGTTTTACATAATAGGTTGCCCGATACTAGATGTCAAGCCTACCAAGTTTAATTTGCCAATCGGCAAATGTCAACTAACTTCACTATGATTGAACCTACTACTTTAATACTAGCCCTTTCGGACTAAGGCATCATTGAGAAGGCATTAAAATTCCATAAAAAAACTGGAGACGGGTGCCGAATTCTGTCCCCTATTTGAAAAGATTGGGCATTTGGGCTATAAATATAGAGGTGTCCCACGGATTGACTAGAAAGGACTTTCATTTTGGCTAAGAAGAAAACGGGAAAACCGGCAAGGTTTGTCAGCAAGCAACAGCTTTCTACCTGGGAAAGACAGAAGAAAAGACAGCGCCTGATTGGCGTCATCGGCCTGGTTATTATCGTCGCCGTCCTGGCGCTGGTGGGAGTGGGCTGGTTTGTCAGCGAATACCAGCCGGCGCATGAAGTGGTTATTCGCGTGAATGATACCACTTTCAACATGCAATACTACATCGATATGCTGGCGCTCGCCGCCACGGGCCAGCCGGCCGAGTACGTGGAACTGATGACCGGCCTGGTGGCGCAGGACATCGTGCGGCAGGAGATTATCAAGCAGGGCGCCGCCGACCTGGGCATAGCCATCAGCAATGACAAAGTGGTCGAGGAACTGAAAAAAACCAAAATGCCCACCGGCAGAGTCTATAAGGACGCTATACGCGCCCGCCTCCTCGCCAAGCGCCTGCTAGACGAGCAATTCGACCCCAAGGTGCCAACGACCGCCGACCAGAGGCGAGTGTTTGCTATGTCCCTGGAGAGCGAAGCCGTAGCAAAGGCTGTCCGCAATCGTATCACGCAGGGCGAGAGCTTTGCAGACCTGGCGGCCCAGCTTTCCCTGCACGAGGAAGCCAAGTCTAACAAGGGCGACTTCGGCCTGCACCCCAAGGAGATTTTCACCGATTTCATCAATATCAAGATACCCGCCGAGTGGGCTTTCAGCAGCGAGGTAGGCACGCTGAGCCAGCCGCTGTACGATGCCAATGTCAACAAGCCGGTGGGCTACTGGCTCATCAAGGTGCTGGAGCGCGAGCCGGACAGTGACAAAGCCCACGTCAACGCCATTCTCGTCGGCAGTCT
>JBGOXU010000102.1:0-5216 GCA_041479305.1 Dehalococcoidia bacterium | reverse complement strand
CAGCCTCTCGCCGGGATGGAGTTTGTCATCACCGGCACTCTGCAGTCGCTTAAGCGAGCCGAGGCCGAAGAAAAGGTGAAGGCGCTGGGCGGTGAGGTGAGCAGCAGTGTCACCCGCCAGACCACTCACCTCGTCGTCGGCGCGGAGCCGGGCTCAAAGCTGGAAAAGGCGCAAGAACTGGGCGCCAAAGTCCTTACGGAGGAAGAGTTCCTCAAACTTATCGGTGAGAAGGTAAAATGAAACTAATCGTCGGGCTGGGCAATCCGGGCCGATTCTATGCCGATAATCGCCATAACATCGGCTTCATGTGTCTCAGTCACTTCGCCAAAGCTCAGAAAATCCCGTTCAACACCAAGCAGGGCAAAGCGCGGGTGGGCATCGGTGAGGCGGCGGGCGAGAAGGTGATCCTCGCCAGACCGCAGACCTTCGTCAACCTGAGCGGCGAGTCGGTGGCGCGGCTACTCCAGAGGTACGGCATCACGCCGGACGACCTCATCGTCGTCCACGACGACCTCGACCTGCCGCTGGGCAAAATCCGTATCCGGAAGGGCAGCAGTTCCGGCGGGCACCGCGGCATCAACTCCATCATCGGCCAATTGGACACCCAGGAGTTCACGCGCATCAGAGTCGGCATCGGCCGTCCCCAGGACGAGACCGAAGCCCACGATGACGCCGTCAAGGGCTACGTCCTCGGCGATTTCACCCCGGACGAAGCGCCAGTCATCGCCGACGTCATCTCGAGAGTCAGCGCCGCTCTTCTCTGCCTCATCACCGAAGGGCTGACCACGTGCATGAACAAGTATAACTAGTGCCTGCCTGCAGAAACGAGCGTTAGTAGGGCCCGGCAGATGAGACCCTTCGCTCCGCTCAGGGTGACAGAGACTAAGTGTCATTCTGAGCAAAGCGAAGAATCCGAGTTGTAACGCAGACTCATGCCACTAAGCACTAGTCCTCCAGCCCAAGGGCAAAGTGAAGAGCAGCCGCTACCTCTTCCCGTTTTCCTGAGCTAAGTGTGGTCAGTCTCTCAGACAGGCTTCTTTTCGCAATGGTGGTTATGGTATCCAGATTGACCACGCACAGATGAGGTAGCCCGTCTTCTGGCCCAAGGGCAACCTCGGAAGGAATATGACGTATCCGGGTGGTAACCGGCGCCACTGTCACCAGGTCACGCACGGCGTACGCTTCATCGCGAGAGAGAAGGAGAACCGGGCGCCGGCCCGATGGCGGTGCCAATTCTGCCCACCATATCTCGCCGCGCTTCACTCCCAGGGCTCCTCAGCCAGTATCGTAATGCCCGCGCGGTGAATTGCTTCAACTTCCTCAGCCGACTCCGGCGTTTCCCGGTACCCGCGCAGGTATTGTCTCACCGCCAGCGCTTCGCGCTCCTCTTTCAGGAGTTTCTCCGCGGCGCGGCGAAAAAACCCACTGCGGCTTTCCCCCCTTGCCTTTCGCTCCTCTTCCACAGCCCTCAAGATGTTCTCAGGCAAACTTATAGCAACTTTTGCTGTCCTTCTCATAACCTCACCTCTCATTCTCTCATACCAAAGTATGACTTATTTCATACCGCCTGTCAAGATACTCCGCCCTTTTCCTGAACCCCAGCCAGATGTTATAATTTTCTAAGTTTGACTTGATTAACCCTGATATGATGGACAAAAAGAAATTCATTGCGGTCATCGGCAGCGGCGATTGCTCTCCTCAGGAAGCCCGGCTGGCGGAAGAGGTGAGTAAAGAGCTTGCCCGGCACGGCGCTGTCCTGGTCTGCGGCGGGCTGGGCGGGGTCATGGAAGCCGCCTGCAGAGGGGCGACTCTGGCCGGTGGCCTCACCATCGGCATACTGCCCGGAGATAGCCGCCGCAGCGCCAATCCTTACGTCCAGATTCCTATCGTCACCAACCTTGGCGAAGCGCGGAACGTCATCGTGGTCAAGACGGCACAGGCGGTCATCGCTATCGGCGGCGGCTACGGCACCCTGTCCGAAATCGGGCATGCTCTCAAGAATAACATCCCCGTGGTTGGCTTAAATACCTGGCAGCTGTTCCGCGACGGTATCCCCGAAGCGGCCATCATCACGGCCAAAGACCCGGCCGACGCAGTCCACAAAGCCATCAGCTTAATTTAGAAGGAGAGAACTATGGCCACAATCAAGAAGGTCCAAGCAAGAGAAATCCTGGACTCACGCGGCAATCCCACCCTTGAGGCAGAAGTTGAGCTTTCCGACGGCTCCAGAGGACTGGCTGCCGTGCCCTCCGGAGCCAGCACCGGCACCTACGAAGCCCTGGAGCTCCGCGATAAGGACCCCGCCCGCTACAAGGGCCTGGGCGTCCTCGAGGCAGTCGATAACGTCAATAAAATCATCGGCTCGGCAATTTCGGGTATGACGGCGACCGACCAGTCGGCTATCGACCAGAAGATGATTGACCTCGATGACACGGAGAATAAAGCCAGGCTTGGCGCCAATGCCATCCTGGGGGTGTCCCTCGCCGTCGCCCACGCCGCCGCCAGCTCCGCCGGCAAACCGCTGTACGCCTACCTGGGGGGCGTCGATACCTACACCCTGCCCATCCCGATGATGAATATCCTCAACGGCGGCAAGCACGCCGCCGATTCCACCGACTTCCAGGAGTTTATGGTCCTACCGGTCGGCGCTAAGACCTTCAGCAAGGCTCTGCAGATGGGCGCCGAAGTCTACCACGCCTTGAAGAAAGTGCTCAAAGACAAAGGCCTGAACACTAACGTCGGTGATGAGGGCGGCTTTGCCCCTGCGCTACCCTCCAACAAAGACGCCGTCGAGGCAATCCTGTTGGCTATCGAGAAGGCCGGCTACAAACCCGGCAAGGACTGCTTCATCGCCCTCGACCCGGCCGCCAGCGAGTTCTACAAGGACGGCAAATACGTTCTGGAAAAAGAAGGCGCCTCGCTCACCTCGCAGGAAATGGTTGAGTATTATGTCAAGTGGACGACCGACTACCCCCTCATCAGCATCGAGGACGGGATGGCGGAAGACGACTGGGAAGGCTGGCAGCTATTGACAAAGAAAATCGGCAGTAAAGTCCAGACTGTCGGCGACGACCTTTACACCACCAATGTCAAACGGCTGAGCAAAGGCATCAGCCAGAAGGCTTCCAACTCTATCCTCATTAAGCTGAACCAGATTGGCACGCTCACCGAGACGATTGCCGCTGTCAGGATGGCGCAGAAGGTCGGCTGGACGGCAATTATCAGTCACCGCAGCGGCGAGACCGAGGACACCACCATCGCCGACCTGTCTGTCGCAATGGCCGCCGGATTGATTAAGACCGGCGCCCCGTGCCGCTCCGAGCGCACCGCCAAGTACAACCGGCTCCTCCGAATCGAGGAGCAGTTGGGCAAGAAAAGCAGCTATGCCGGGACGTGCGCCTTCTACAACCTTAAGGACTGGGCAAAAAGGTGATTCGGCCAGTCTCTTCGCCCTTACCCTAAAACCTGCTATAATATAGGCGAACCAGGAGGTGCTCAAGTATGAGGACGAAAATCGGCATCAATGGTTTTGGACGCATCGGCCGTCTCACCTTCCGAACCATTAACCAGTACCACAAAGATACATTGCAAATCGTGGCCATTAACGACTTGACCGATACCAAGACGAATGCCCATCTGCTTAAGTGGGACAGCAGTTACGGACGCTACCCCGGCACCGTGGAAGCCGGTGAGGGCGCTATCATTGTCGATGGCCAAAAAACTAAGGTCTTCGCCGAGCGCGACCCGGGCAACATCCCCTGGAAGGACTACGACATCGATATCGTCATCGAGTCGACCGGTCTTTTCACTGACGCCAACAAAGCCGCCGCCCACCTGAAGAATGGCGTCAAGAAAGTCATCATCTCCGCTCCCGCCAAGAATGAGGATATCACCATCGTCCTTGGCGTCAACGATGACAAGTACGACCCCAGGAAGCACAAAATAATCTCTAATGCTTCTTGCACCACCAATGGTATCGCGCCGCTGGTCCGGGTCCTGCACCAGAACTTCGGCTTTGTCAAAGGCTTGATGACCACCATTCACGCCTACACCAATGACCAGCGCATCCAGGATATGGTGCACCAGGACTTGCGCCGGGCCAGAGCCGCCGCCTTGAACATTATCCCCACCACCACCGGTGCCGCCCACGCGGTCACAGTCGTCATGCCGGAGCTTAAAGGCAAACTCCACGGCATCGCCTTCCGGGTGCCGGTGGCAACAGTCTCGGTGATCGACCTCGTTGCCGATCTGGGCCGGGATGTCACGGTGGAGCAGGTAAATCAAGCCTTCAAGGAGGCTTCCCAAACCTACGGCAAAGGCGTTCTGGAGTACACCCAGGAGCCACTGGTCAGTACGGACTTCAAGGGCAATCCGGCCAGCTCCATCGTTGACGGCCTCAGCACAATGGTCATCGCCGGCAACATGGTCAAAGTCCTCGCCTGGTACGATAACGAGTGGGGTTACAGCTGCCGGTTGGCTGACCTGGCCGAGTTCATTGCCAAGCGAGGTCTCTAGCAGCCCCGGTCTTCAGCATACGGTCGAAGCTCGGACTCGCGGGTTTCGCCCCTCTTTCTGTGGCTCCCCATCCCATTGACATTGCTGAGTCGAGACGGCTAAAATAGCAACATCAATCCAGTAGGGTGAGAGATGAAATTAATTGTTATCGGTTTCGGACAGTGCGGCGGCCGGATTGCTGACGAGTTTGCCCGGCTGAACTGGAAAGCCCACGTCCAGCGCGGCATCGATATTATCCCGGCGGCTTATGCCGTCAACACCGATGTTGCCGACCTCAGTGGCCTGACCGCCATCAAGGCCGATTACCAGCACCGCGTCCTGATTGGCAGCCGGAAGACCGGCGGGCACGGAGTGGGCAAAATCAACGAGCTGGCTTCGGAAATCGCGCGGGAGGACGGCGACAAAGCTCTCGAGACCATCCGGACCAGCCGCCGCTTCACGGAGGGCGATGCCTTCCTGCTGATAGCGGGGGCGGGCGGAGGCACCGGCTCAGGCTCGGTCGCCGTCATGACCCAGCACATCAAAGAGCGCTTCATCGATAAGCCGGTCTATAACCTCATCGTCCTGCCCTTCGAGCACGAAGAGACGACCGAGGAGAGGACCATCTACAACGTCGCCACCTGCCTCAAGTCGGCTTACCTGGTCGCTGACGCCGTTTTTCTCGTCGATAACCAGAGGTACATCCGCAAGCACTCGCCGCT
>JBGOXU010000101.1:0-5250 GCA_041479305.1 Dehalococcoidia bacterium | reverse complement strand
GAGACCTTGCCGGTGCCGTTGACCCAGATACCTTCCTGCTGGCTGTTCAGGTTGATTTTGAAGCCAGAGGGCACGGTGCCAAGCGCACTACCCTCGGCGCAACCAGCGAGCGCGACAGCCAGGACGACGATGACTATTGCCGCTGCCGCCACGATTCCGATTTTCTTCATTGTGTACCTCCTGTTTCTGGTTACACTATATATAACGAAAAAACCGCCGCCGGGTTAGGCTTAGGGTTTGTGGAGTTCTTTGAGTTTGTAGAGTTATTGAGTTGAGGAGTTAGCTTTGGCCCAACTCAACTCAACTCAACAAACCCAATAAACTCAATCAAGGGGTTCTGTTCAATCATGGCTGGTCGTAGAATGTCATTGCGAGCGTAGCGAAGCAATCCGTCCACTCGCGGGGATTAACGGATTGCTTCGTCGTTTCACTCCTCGCAATGACAATTTCTTAATTCGCTAACCAAGATTGAATAAAAAGAATCGATGCAATCAACTCAACAAATCCAATAAACTCAAGGAACTCAACGAACTGGTGGTGGGAGGCTGAGAGGGGTTACTTCTCCAGGGCCTGGAGCGCCTGCTGGTAACCGCTATCGGCCACCGTCAGCGCCTGGTACAGGGCGGGCTTGACGGACTCTGGCGCGTTCTTCAGCGCCTCGCGGATAGCATCCGAGTTAACGCTGGCTTTCTCCGATACCATCATCTTAAGCTGGGCGCGCTTCTGCATCTGGGCAAGCATGTTGGGGTCGAGAAGCTGGGGCGTCACAGTTGGCGGTGTGGGCGCGATGGCTACCGGCGCTTTTTCCTTGGTCGGCGCGGGCGCCTTCTTGGCGGTCACATCTGGCGCGGGCACTGGCTTGGGCATGGGGCCAGGCGCCGGTCTGGGCATTGGCGCCGGAACGAGCTTGGGTGTGGGCGCCGGCGCTAGTGTGGGTGGCGCTGTGGGCGTGGGGGCTGACTCAGTCACAGCCGGGGCAACCGCGGCCCCCGCTTCCGGGGACTGCATCATAGGCACTTGCTCGCCGGCCATCATGGCTGCTACCTCGCCATTGGCTTTGGCCTCCATCGCCATCGCCATCAAAAGACCGTTGAGCCGCTGGGCCACTTTTTGCACCTGCTCGGGCTTGCCTTTCTCCGCCATCTTGACCAATTCGGTGACTCTCTTATCGGCGAGCTTGGCGTAGACCTCGGCCTTTTCCAGCGGCGTTCCGGCGAGTTTCAGTTGAACTGTCTCGGTGGCTATCTTTACCGGATATAGAGGGCTGTCCGGCAGGCTGTTGCCCGCCGCGGCGACGGTGCCGCTGCCGGCGATGACGAGCGCCAGTATGATGGAAACGGCCACTGTGGCAAATCTCGGCAGCGCGCTGAAGCTGAAGAAGCCCCGTTTCTCTTTCTTCGTCGCCATTTCTCTCAGCGCCGCCTGGAACTGGAATCTGGCTCGCTCGCGGAACTCCGGTCGCGGCGCCACGGCCGAGGCTTTGTGGGCAAATAGCGCCGTCTTCAGCAGCGGCCCAAGCTCGCGGGCAAAGGCGGGGTAGCTCTGCAGGCACTGCTCGATGCTCTCGCCTTTGACCAGAATCCGGTCCAGGCAGTCATCAAGTATGTTCGTAAACTCTTTACGGTTCTTCACCATTGTCATTCCACCGCCAGTATCTTGCGCAGGGAGAGGATGGCGCTATGCTGTAGCGCCTTGATTGCCCCCTCGCTTTTCCTCATAACCTCGGCCGCCTCGGCAATCGATAGCTCGCTGGCGAAGCGCAGGGAGATAACCTCTTGCTGGGCTTTGGTCAGCTTTTTGGTCGCCTCGGCAACCTTGGCGATATCCATATTCAGCTCCGCCGTCTTGGACGGGTCGTCACTACTGCTTTTCGTGGCCGCCTTCTCCAGTGGCACCATAGGCCGTTTCGTCTTCCTCCTCAGGTAGTCCACTATCTGGTTATGGGCGATGCGATAAAGCCAGGCTGAGAACGATGTCCCCTGCCATTTGAAGCGCGAGATTGACTCAATGGCATTGATGAAGACCTGTTGAGTGATGTCCTCAGCCTCAAATCTATCTCCTATTTTGAGAGCAACATATCGATAAATCCTATCGAAGTTTGCCTCGTATAATTGAGTTAAAGCCTCCTGGTCTCGTTGTTGAGCCCTCCGGATGAGGCTCTGCTCATCTTGCACTTGACAACTCCCTGGTGCCAGTTGAATCTTAAGGGTACTGCTGGCATTGGTTGTTACCCCGTGCATATAGTATAACGAACGGGTATGGAAAAAGATAGGGAAGCAGCTTCGCGATACTTTCCTTGACAAACCACAAAACGGAAGACGATAATTAAACTCAAGGTTGAGCCAGAAGGAGGGTTTCCGTATGTCTTCCGAGCGTTTGGAGAAGGCCAAAAAAGCCAGGACTAAGATATTCGGTATTCTGTCCGCCCTGCCGCCGGAGAGAGTCTGCGACCGCGGCGAGGGCGTTTATCTTTACGACCAGGACAACAACCGGTACCTCGATTTCTCGGGCAGTCCGCAGGCTTGCTCCATTGGCCACGGCGACCAGCGTGTCACCAAAGCCGTCACCGAGCAGATGAAGAAAATCGCCCTCTGCTTTCAGACCTACTTCATCAACGAGCGTGAAGGCGAGTTAGCCGAGCGTATCCTGAAGCGGGCGCCCAAGAATATGACGCGCATCCAGTTCGTCAATAGCGGGTCGGAGGCAACGGAGTCCGCCATCAAGCTCGCCCACCAGTACCACGTGGAGAGCGGCAACCCGATGAAGCACCTCGTCATTTCGCGATGGCAGGGCTATCACGGTATGACCGTCGCCGCGTTATCCGCTTCCGGGTATACCAGTCGCCGCGCCCGGTTCGGCACTCTGCTCTTCTCCTGGCCCAAAATCGACCCACCCCTCTGCTACCGCTGCCCCTACGAGCTCAGCTATCCCAGGTGCAACGTCATCTGCGCCAAAGCCCTCGATAGGCTCATCAACCAGCTGGGCGCGCCGTACGTCTCCGCCTTCATCGCCGAGCCGATTGGTGGGGCGGGGAGCGGGGGTATGGTGCCTGTCCCGGAGTACTACCCGATGATTCGTGAGACTTGCGATAAGCACAATGTCCTCTTCATCGACGATGAGGTCATCTGCGGCTTCGGGCGCACCGGCACCTGGTTCGGCATCGACCACTGGGGCGTCCAACCGGACATAATGACCACGGCCAAAGGTATGAGCGGCGCCTACACGCCTATCGCCGCCATCCTCGTTTCGGACAGGGTGGCCAAAGCCTTCGAGAAGACTAGCGGCCGCTTTATCAACGCCTTCACCACCGCCGGCAACCCCGTGTCCTGCTCCGCCGCCATCGCCGTCGTCGACATCATCGAAAAAGACAAGCTGGTGGCGCGCAGCGCCGCGATGGGCGAGTATATGCACAAGCAGGCGAAGAAAAAGCTCGCTCCCCACCCTACCGTCGGCGATATCCGCGGCAAGGGCCTCATTATGGGCATTGAGCTGGTCAAGGACAAGAAGACCCGCGAGCCATTCCCGCCATCGGTTATGGCGGCGTCGAGAGTCAATCGACTGGCGATGGAGCGCGGGTGCATGGTCTTCCCCACCACCGGCACGGTGGCGGGCGTGGCCGGCGATGTCATTATGATGGCCCCGCCCTATATCATCACCGAAAGCCAGATTGATGATGGGCTGGATATGGTTGATGCGGCGCTAACCGACTTTGAAAAAGAGTTCCTCAAATAAGCAACTGTGCGCTGAAAATCGGCGCAACAGAATATAAAGAAAGGGACAAGCAGCACATGCCAAAGCCACAAGCAATTGTGAAAAATTCGGAAAGCAATCCTTTTCATGAGGTCCAGAGGCGAATTGAGGATGTCGGGCGGCGACTCAAGCTCCCGGACGGCATCATTGCCCGGCTCAGAGAGTGCGAGCGTGAACTGACGGTACACTTTCCGGTACAGATGGATGATGGCTCCCTCAAAATTTTCACCGGCTACCGTATCCAGCACAGTGATACGCGCGGGCCGGCCAAGGGAGGCATCCGCTTCCACCCCGAGGTGAATCTCGACGAGGTAAGGGCGCTGGCTACCTGGATGACCTTCAAGACGGCCGTGGTCAATATCCCTTACGGCGGGGCCAAGGGCGCAGTCGCATGTAATCCCAAAACGCTCTCCCACCGTGAGCTGGAGCGGTTGACCCGCCGCTATGCCAGTGAAATTTCGCTCATCATCGGCCCGGAAAGCGATATCCCCGCCCCGGACGTGGGCACTAACCCGCAGATTATGGCCTGGATTATGGACACCTACAGTATGACCAAAGGCTATTCCGTGCTGGGCGTGGTCACCGGCAAACCACTGGAAATTGGCGGCAGTCGCGGCCGGCTCGAAGCGACCGGTCGTGGCTGTATGATTTGCGCTCGACTTGCTGGCAAACACATCGGTCTGGACCTCAATGGTGCTTCGGTCGTTGTGCAAGGCTTCGGCAACGTTGGCGCCATTTCCGCCAAGCTGCTTGCTCGGGAAGGCGGCAAGGTAATCGCCGTGAGCGACTCTACCGGTGCCATTCACAACGCTAAGGGACTGGACGTCGAGGCGGTGATGCGCCACAAGGCGGAGTCCGGCAGTGTGGTCGGGTACAGGCCGGCGGAGGCCATCGGCAGTACCGAGCTTTTGGGGCTCAAGTGCGATATTCTGGTCCCGGCCGCTCTCGAGCAGCAGATACACGAAGGCAACGCCGCCTCAATCAAAGCCAGGATGATTGTGGAAGGCGCTAACGGTCCCACTACCGCCGAAGCCACCCGGATTCTCCGCGACAAAGGCGTCTTCATCGTACCGGACATCCTGGCCAACGCCGGCGGCGTCGTCGTTTCCTACTTCGAGTGGGTGCAGGGCCTGCAGTCCTTCTTCTGGACGGAGGAAGAAGTCAACCAGAGACTCCAGCACGTTATGGATGACGCCTTCCACGAGGTGCTGGAAATCAGCCAGCGGGAGAAGGTGGATATGCGTGAAGCCGCCTATATGCTGGCAATCGGCCGTGTGGCCAAAGCCATGATGATTCGCGGCATTTACCCGTAGAGAGAATCCCTTCTGTCATTGCGAGGAGCACATTCGCTTCGCTCAGTGTAAACTAAGCGACGAAGCAATCCGCCCGCTCCGGGGTTCACGGATTGCTTCGCTGAGCCTGTCCTGAGCGCCCCGAGACTCTTCCCCCGATTGCATCGGGGTCAGAGCGACAGGAGCGAAGGGCTCGCAATGACAGCTT
>JBGOXU010000100.1:0-5289 GCA_041479305.1 Dehalococcoidia bacterium | reverse complement strand
TGCTTTGACTACTGGCATATCTTACCTCCTTTTGCTTTATACCCGTATTATACTACCGGCTACGAAGAAACACCGTAAGTATTACTGCGTATTTTTGCCCTCTAACCACCGTCAAGGGAATGATGCTCCGCCTTGACGAACCAAGCGGCCGGGTCTTTCAAGAACTCGAAGTAATCGAGGAGGAGACGGTGGTGCTCTTTCTCCTGGACGGATAGCACTTCGTAGAAGGACTTCGCCGCGTCGGAAGTGGCCGTTTTCAGCTGACTGCGGTAGAAATCATAGGACTTGTTTTCCATCTCCATCGCCGTTTGGACGGCGCCGATTTCGCTGGCGAGGGCTTTGGCGGCTTTGCCTACCTTCTCGGCAGCTTCGTTGAAGACGGTCCTCAGACCCTTGCCGGCATCAGGTTTGACGGCAATATTGGGCCAGCCTTTCTTATGGCGCAGGGCTTCATAGATTACCTCGAAGTTCTGGCGGTGGATGTCTTCTTCGGCGGCGAGAGTCTTCAACAGCTTCTTGCCGGCATCATTACTGCTTTGCGCGCTGGCCCTGAGGTAGAACTTTTTGCCGTCGGTCTCCATCTTGATGGCTGCTTGCAGGGCTTCCAGCACTTTGTTCTGTTCCGTGGTCATCAGTCCCTCCACCTGGTATCACTGGCTACTTAAAAGTATATCACACTAGAAGCAATGGGCGCTAGCTAAGTGACACTTTACTTGATATACTCAGATTAACAGGCTATTTTAGGAGGTTATAAATGGCTGAGAAGACGGTAGTTGTTTACAGCACTCCCACTTGACCCTGGTGTCACCGAGCGAAAGAGTATCTTTCGAAGAAGAATATCAAATACACCGAGTATAATGTGGCCCAGGACCGGGAAAAAGCCCGGGAAATGATTGACAAATCAAAACAGATGGGCGTGCCGGTAATACTGGTGGATGGCGAGGTAGTGGTGGGGTTCAATCAAGCTAAGCTGGATACTCTGCTGGCATCATAGTTGACATAGTTCAGGAGGCGAGCCGTGTACGATTTGATTATTATTGGTGGCGGTCCGGCGGGACTGGCCGCCAGCGTGTACGCGGCTCGCAAACGGCTTAACACTTTACTCATCACGGTCAATATTGGCGGGCAGATAAATACCACGTGGGGCATCGAGAACTACCTGGGCTACCAGTTCATCGAAGGCCCCGAGCTAATCAGCAAATTCGAAGCCCAGGTGAAGCAATTCCCCATCGACCAGAAGATTGGTTCCAGGGTCACGTTTATCCGGAAGATTGAGGGCGGTCTTGAGGTCACGGCTGATTCCGGCGAGAAGCACCAGGGGAAGGCCGTCATCTTTGCCACGGGTAAAAGCCCGAAAAAGCTGAACGTGCCGGGGGAAAAGGAGTTTGCCGACAAGGGCGTCTCCTATTGCGCCGTCTGTGACGGTCCGGTCTTTGCCGGTCAGAAGGTGGCGGTGGTGGGGGGAGGCAACTCCGCGGTGACGGCGGCGCTGGATATGATCAAAATCGCTGAATACGTCAACCTGGTTTCCCTGACCAAGCTCACCGCTGACCCCGTTCTCATCGACAAGCTGGGCGAGGCAAAGAATCTCGCGGTCTACCCGGAACACCAGACCCTCAGCATCAAAGGAAACCAGTTTGTCGAAGGGGTAGTGACAAAGGACGTGAAGTCCGGCACTGAAAAACAACTGGCCGTCAATGGTGTCTTCATCGAAATCGGCCTGGTGCCCAACTCGGATGCGGTCAAGGGTCTGCTCAAGCTCAATAAGTGGGGTGAAGTGCCCGTTTCCTGTAACACCGAGACCGAGGTGCCCGGGCTTTATGCCGCCGGCGATGTCACCGATGTGCCCGAAAAGCAGATTATCATCGCCGCCGGGGAGGGGGCTAAGGCGGCGTTACAAGCCCATCGTTATCTACAACGCCTGACATAGGCTGTTGTTTCAGAGGAGGTGGCTGATGCGGAAAAACATTCTATTAATTGTTGGGATTCTGATGCTTGTTGCTGGTCTTATCGGGATTGTCTTTAGCTGTGCGCCGGGGCCAGTCCCAGGCTACCAATACCCGCGCGGGCCTATGATGGGACCGGGTGGCATGATGGATCCCGGCGGGATGATGGGACTCGGTATGATGGGTGGGGGCGGGTTCTACCGGGCGGGCGGACCGCGCCTCAGCCTCGACCAGGCGGACAAAATCGTCGAGGACTTCCTGCGGGACCGCAATGACCCCGACCTTCAGGTCAAGGAGATAATGGAGTTCGAGTTCAACTTCTACGCCGAGTTCATGGAGAAGAGCACCGGCATCGGCGCTTTTGAGGCGCTCATCGACCCATATACCGGGGACATTTATCCCGAGCCGGGTCCCAATATGATGTGGAACACCAGGTACGGGATGATGTCCGGCATGATGTGGGGCACCCCCAGCCCCAGCGCCCCGATGACGGTGACTGAAGAGCAGGCGCTCAAATACGCTCAAGAATTCCTGAAAGGCTATCTGCCCGGGGGCAAAGCGGATGAGGTGGAGCGGTTTTACGGTTACTACACCATTCACGTCCTCAAGGACAACCAGATTTACGGGATGCTGAGCGTCAATGGCTACACCGGACAGGTCTGGTACCATGCCTGGCACGGGCCGTTCCTGCGGCTGAAGGAGTTTGAGCACTAGCGGGTCGTGGGGTGCTGGCTGTGGTCAAGGAAGTGAAGAAAAAAGGACAGACTCTTTACCTCTGTGAAGAATGCGGCATAGCCTACCGGGAGAAGGAGTGGGCGGAGAAGTGTGAGACATATTGCCGGGAGTACCACGGCTGTAACCTGGAAATCATAGAACACGCCGTGCCGCTGGAATAAGAACTAGTCCTGACTTGTTTCTGACCTGGGGAAAAGGTACACCAGCCATATCATCTGCAGAACGCCGAAGACCGTCAGAATCGAGGCTGGAATTGCCGACCGCTCGTTGAACAGGGTGAGTAGAATGCCGCTGGCCAGGCCGTAGTTCTTCATTGTCCCCATCAGCACTAGGCTGACGCTTGTCTTCGGTTTTACCTGCATCGCGTGGGCAATTGCTTTGATGGCGTAGCCCAGGACAAAACTTACCACGATGGCGATGATTGCCATCTTTGCCAGAACGCCGAACTCGCTGAGGAAAGCCTGCCGGTTGAGGCCCACCGCAGTGAACGTGACGAGGAAGAAGCTCCAGTTGACGATGGTGCCGCGCCAAGGCTGGATTCTGGGCATTAGTCTGGCGAAGAGTAAGGCGCGGGACAGCACCAGCGGGATGATGATTAGCTCGGCTAGAATCAGCAGGAGCTTGACGGGATTGAAAAAATCGGCGCCCAGAATCAGCACGGTCACCAGCGGGGTGATGGCCAAGGCGGCCAAATAGGCGCCGGTCACTCCTACCAGCGAAAACACGGTATCGCCGCCTAAAATGGCGCTGAATGGCAGGACGGCCACTGCCGGCGGCACCGTAGCGATGACGACAAACCCCGCCCACAGTTCCTTATCATCGATGAGGAAATAAGCCAGCGCCAGGATGATGCCCCCCAGCACCACGTAGTTCAGGAGCAGGGAGACTAAGATGCGGGCGGGCATTGTCTTGAAGGACGCTAACTCGCGGGTGGTGACGCTGGCGGCGGAGAGAGTCATCACCAGGCCCAAGCTGGGCAGCACCAGCGACTGAGTATAAGTGGCGCCCCGTTCGCCAATCGCGAACCCCAGGACTAGGGCAAGCAGCAGGACGAAATTGCGGTTCCGGAGCAGTCTAACCAGAAACGCCATCTTCTAAGGGCTACTTCTTTCCCTGAGCGAGGTATTGCTCCGGGTTCTGGTCGAAGGCTTTCTTACAGCCCATAGCGCAGAAATAATATTTCTTGCCTTTGTAGGTCGAGGTAATGGCCGCTTCCTTTTCGTCAACTTTCATCTTGCACACCGGGTCGAGCACCATAGCACATCTCCTTAAAATCCCTTATATTTTGATGATAGCATACGTCAGCGTGTGATGTATATCACATACAGCCACGAACAAATGCTTCTAAAATAGGATAAGATTAAATAGAGGAGGTAGGATATATGAAAGCCATTTCAATTGTTGTTGCTCTTCTGGGTATTGCCGCAATAGTCATCGGTGCCGTGTTTGTGGGGCTTGGTATGTCGCGAAATAGTGAGCTGACGCAGGCGATGAGGCAGGAAAAGGTTTCTCTGGGTATTGAGCAGAGTGAGGCGCAGGCAGGCCAGGTTATTGATTCTCTTGGTGAAGCGCTCAAAGCGGGCGACACTATCCGCGAGCACCGCCGCAGCATCGCTCCCAGTTACAGCGATTTGCTGGCAGGCGGGCAGTATGACCCCACCAATCCCAGGCAACTGACCTACTCCCAGGCGATGAACCTGGAAAACTACCTGTACCTGGCAGTGGTCGCCTTCGGCTTGACGCAGGCGGTAATGGGCAGCGGTGCCTTCATGGTTCTCACCGGGCTGGCACTGGTGGGGACGGGAGTGGTGCTATACAGAGTGACTCAGAAGCTTTAAGAGTCTGGCGTCGGGGTTAGTCGCCCGTCCTGCTTTGTGCTATACTTAAATAGCTATTGAGGGTAGGTCGTGAGAGTCAGTGTAGACTGGGACCTGTGTACGGGCGTGGGCAATTGCGCGGCGATTGCCCCGACTGTTTTTCGCCTTGATGAAGAAAACAAGGCGGTGGTCTTAGACCCATCCTCGGTCGACGAGGGGACGTTGTGGGATGCGGTGCAGAGCTGTCCGGAGAAGGCAATAATCCTGGAAGATGATTCAGGTACTCAGCTTTATCCCTGAAGCCAAATGACAATGCCGCTAATGTCCTGAGGAGGCAAGATGGAAGTCGCCGAAGCCCTGGCTTTAATCCAGAGGATAATCGAAGAGCACCGGCAGTTTATCGGGGGATTTCAAAACCTGGAACAGCTGGCGAATGACAGCATCGTGATGCGCGGTCTGGATTTGAGTAAGGAGGCTTTTATGCCGGGAAGGCTGGACCAGAAAGAAGGTCTGAAGAAGTTGGGAGAGCTCTTGTTGTCTATCTCAAAAGGGCTGAGGGCGCATTTCGGCCGTGAAGAGGCGGCGCTTCCCGGAGTAGTCACGCGATATGGCACGGAAGAAATGGCCTCCGATTTGCGTTCCATACTTCTGGAGCATGAAGACCTGAGAAACCGTATCACCCAAGCGGAGAAACATGTTGCCGAGCTGACTGGTGGAGGACTGACACGCTATGTCTGGGAGGCAACTGCCCACGATATGCGCGCTCATATGACCCACACCCGGAAGCTTCT
>JBGOXU010000099.1:0-5329 GCA_041479305.1 Dehalococcoidia bacterium | reverse complement strand
CGTATCCTTGAAGAAAACGTGGGTACCGAGTCCAAAGTCAGGGTTCTTATCGAGTCGACCGATGGCGTAGACGAATGGCAGACGGTAGGCAGCTCCACGGATATCATCGAGGCGAGCTGGCTGGCCTTGGCCGATGGCCTGGAATACTGGCTGCTGAAACAAAAGGAGAGCACTGAGCGAAGTCAGACATAGCTTGCTTGTGACTAGAGACAGCACGCGGTCAACCGGAGCTTCTCTTAAGACGAGCGATCGTCATGGCTTGGCACACAACATTTGCTTGTGTTGTGCAACCCGACTGCGCTCTGCATGGCTTAGGCTTGCGCGAACCAGTCGAGCTGTCGAGACGGATCATTCTACCTATTCTGAGAAACAGCTATTAACAAAGTATTCACAAGAGGGATGATTTGTGCTATGATTCGAACGAAGGTTGATGCTATTTCTGTGAAAAATCCTGAGGACATCTATCATAAGACCGAGGTCTGTGGTTCGAGACCACAATGGCCCATTTTGTCCCCGCTCCCCGGCAATCTCTCCGGTCCGCCTCCTCTCCGCCAATCATTCCGCCTGATATCTTTATGAGGCGCCGAGGCTGCTCGGTAAGTTCCAGGAATTCTTGGGTCAATTTCCGCCGACAGCCGAACTGCTCTTTTTCGTTGCCCAGGACCAGGAACGCATCTCCGACCGTCTGGCCGCGTACCCTCAAGTCGCGGAGGTAGTCTTCCGCACCGTCCGCGGTCCGGGCAGCGATGACCCCGTCCCGCACCCCGCCGCTCCCTGAGCCGGAGGCACACTGGCCGGGCCATCTCCCCCGCCTTCCTCTTTCACGTAGTCTTGCGCCGGCGCAGACTAGTTCAACTCAGTCAGCTTGTGCTATACTCAGACGAGTTCTATTGGAGAGGGTCCGCCGTGAAAAAGACCAAAGTTGGCATCATTAACGTTACCGGTTACGCCGGCGTCGAACTGGCGCGATTGCTCTGTCGACATCCCGGCGTCGAGTTGACCTCCGTGACCGGCCGCAACGCCGCCGGGCAGAAGCTCAGCCAGTTCTTCCCCCACCTCACCGACCTCGACCTCACCATCGAAGCTAAGCTGGGGGAGGTGGAGTTGGTCTTCTCGGCGATGCCGCACAAGGACAGCGCCCAGGAAATTATCCCGCTCGTTGCGGCCGGCATCAGAGTCATCGATATCAGCGCCGACTTCCGCCTGCGCGATGCCAGTGAATACCAGAAGTGGTACGGCATCACTCATCCCGCCCCGTATTTGTTGGAAAAAGCCGTCTACGGCCTGCCCGAACTGCACCGCGATAAGATAGCCAGGGCGCAAATCATCGCCAACCCCGGCTGTTATGCCACCGGCGCCATCCTGGCGCTCGCCCCCGCGGTCAAGGCCGGACTGATTAAGCCGGACATCATCGTTGACAGTAAATCGGGCGTTTCCGGCGCCGGCCGAAGCCTGAGCCTGACCACCCACTTCTCCGAGGTCAATGAAGATGTCAGCGCCTACTCCCTGGAAGGCCACCGCCACCTGCCCGAAATCACGCAGGAGCTAGGATTGCTTGGCGCCAAACAGTCGGCGGTAACCTTCGTCCCCCACCTCATCCCGATGACCCGCGGCATCCTGACCACCGCCTACGCCCCGCTCGTGCCGGGGAAACTGGGGGAGGGGAAAAGCAGTGTGGAACAGCTGAAGAGCGTCTACCAGGACTTCTACAAAGACGAGCCTTTCGTGAAGGTCTCCGCCTCGCCACCTCACACCAAGCACACCTGGGGCAACAACATGTGCTTCGTCTACCCCACTATCGACGCGCGGACCAAGCGGCTCATCGTCATCAGCGCCATCGATAATCTGGTGAAGGGGGCGGCGGGGCAGGCAATTCAGAACATGAACATAATGCTCGGCCTGCCCGAAACGACCGGCCTGGAAGCGCCGGCGGTGTATCCCTAATTTACTTCTTTATCTCCAGCCCGCACTTGAACGCCTTGGCCAGAATAGTGCCATAGGCACGGTAGTCCCTGTTGGGCTCGGTGGTGTAGATAAGAGGCTTCATTTTCTCGACGTCCGGCTTGCCTTCGGTCAGGCATTCCTCCGAGATGTAGACCTCCTTGATTTCGCCGATGAACAGGGTGTGGCTGCCCAGGCTCAAGCTCTGCACCACCTTGCACTCGAGGTTGAGCGGGCATTGCTCAATCATCGGCGCCGTGCCCAGCGCCCCGTAGAAGATTTTGAATTTGCACGCAGCCACCTTGTCCACCTTGGCGCCCGACGCGATGCCGCAGTAGTCGGCTTCCTTCGTCTGCTCCACTGATGGTATGTTGATGGAAAAGGTCATATTCTGGCTGATGCCTTTGTGCGTATGCCGGCTCGGCCGTATGCCGATGGAAATCATCGGCGGCTCACCGTTGCAGATGCCGCCCCACGCCACCGCCATCACGTTCGGCTTGCCATCGACATTCGACCCCACGAGGAAGACCGGCATCGGGTAGACCAGCGTCCGCGGACCAAGTTTCGTTTTGCTCATCTGCGCCTCCTGAAAAGCTCTTGCTGGCATTATAGCCCTTTTTCCGGCGCATGAACAGGGGTTTGTCAGTTCAGGTTGGCTCTGCTATGCTTTAAGCAATGATTGTGAGCTTCCGCCGCATCGACTACGTCAAGATAACCATCTTCGGCTTCGCTACATCGGCGCTGTGGAACAGCCTGCACGGCATCGTCTTACCCCTGAGACTGCTCGACTTCGTCGGCGAGTCGCAGAAGAATACGTACCTCGGCCTGCTTACCTTCGCCGGGCTGATACTGGCCATTCTCGTCCAGCCGGTTGCCGGCAGCATGAGCGATAGCTCCGGCTTCCGATGGGGTCGCCGTCGGCCGTATGTCCTTTTTGGCACGCTGGTGGCACTAATCATTCTTCCCGGAATTGGCATGGCGGAAAGGCTCGTCGCCCTTTTCGTCGCCTACTGCCTGCTCCAAATCAGCGCCAATATCGCCCAGGGGCCGTACCAGGCGCTCATTCCCGACCTTGTTCCCGCCGGCAAGAGGGGGCTGGCTTCCGGCATCAAGACCCTGCTGGAAATGCTCGGCGGCCTGGCGCTGGTCAGGCTCATCGGCTACCTGATGGGCAAGTACTCTACTGGCGGGGAGACCTACTGGCTGTGGTGGGTGCTGGGGGCTCTGGGAGTGGTCCTGCTTGGCGCCATGCTGATTACCGTCATCACCGTGAAGGAAAGACCCCTTGATGTCCACCCACACCTCTCCTTACTCCCCACTCTCCGGCGGAGTTTCCGGATTGATGTCAAAGCCAAACCGGACTTCATCCTGTTCCTCGTTTCCCGACTGCTCATCATAATGGCGCTGACCACCCTGCAGACCTTCGCCCTCTATTTTTTGCGGGATGTCATCGGCGTCACCAATCCGGCCGAAGTCACCGCCGACCTGCTAATCATCGTGGGGATTGGCATGCTCGCGGCCGTCTACCCGGCGGGTCGTCTCACGGATAAAATCGGACGCCGGCCAGTGGGGGTGTTCGCCGGCCTGCTTGGCGCCCTGGGGATTGTGGTCTTCTTCCTGTCCAGCCAGTATAGCCACATTATCCTTGGCGGGGCAGTCACTGGTGTTGCTACCGGCGCCTTTATGAGCTCCAACTGGGCGCTGGCCACCGACTTGGTGAGTAAAGGGGAGGAGGCGCGCTACCTGGGGCTGACCAACCTGGCGACGGCGGGGGGTGCGGCGCTGGCGCGACTGGCCGGACCGGGGATTGACTTCTTCAACCGGTCCTCAGCCGGGCTGGGCTACCAGGTGATGCTGGGGGCGTGCTTTGTCTACTTTATCGTCGGCGCGATACTGCTGATGAGAATCAAGGTTCAGCCGAAGTAAGGCAGGACCGCCTGCCAACCCAGCGCCGCCAGCACGACGAAGACCACGTAGAGCACCGTCCGGCCCGCCCAGCAAATTAGGATGAACTTCCATAGCGGAAAGCGGAGCGCTCCCGCCGCCAGACCGACCAGGTCGAAGAAGAGCGGCACCAGCGCAAAACCAAATATGGCAATTGAACCCCACCGCCCCACCCACCCCGAAAGTCTATCGTACAGCTTCCGGTTCTCGATAATGCCGCGACCGCTGTAGCCGGCCATGTAGCCAACTACCTCGCCCAGCGCGGCGCCGGCGCCCCCGGCGATGCCCACCAGGACCGGCCCAGCAATGCCCTCGCCCGAGTACAGGAGAACGCCCAGTCCCGTCAGCGCCGAAAGCGCAATGCCCGGCAGGAGTATCGAGGCATTGCCGATGAGGCTAATCAGGAAGGCCCCCAGATAGCCATAGTTCTTCAGCACGTTGACCCGCTCCGGGTCGCGCCCGAAGGCATAGAGACAAACGCTGATAAAAATGACTATGGCTATCGCCAGGACCGGAATGACTATCCGGCGCAGCTTGCCTTTTGTCTCTGGTGTCTGGCTCATCTTTTCCTAGCATTGTAGCATAACAGCCATTTGCCTGCTGAACAGGTCTCTGGTATACTCTAAGCGCGCCCCCATCGTCTAGAGGCCTAGGACGCTGGCCTTTCACGCCGGTAACAGGGATTCGAATTCCCTTGGGGGCATTCTAATTCGCTCCGAACACGTGCCGGAGGCAATGCCCGCTATGAAACCCAGGCGGATCGCGCCTAAGAACGAGCAGCTTACCGAGGCGCTCCAGGGCGAGCTGGCCACCTACGAACAACAGGGCCTTTACCAAAGCTCAATAACCAAACGGTGCGCCTACCGCTATCGCGGCATCCTGGTGCTCTACCAGAGGGCCTTGGGTGGCGCACCACCAAGCCTGGAAGGATCAAAAGTCTTCCTGGGACATCTCCGCAAGCAGGGTTACGCCCCCGCTAGCCTGCGCCTCTACCGCGCGGTACTGAAGAATTTTCACAAGTGGCGCGGCGAGACTCTCGAATTCCCGGTAAAGATGCCGCACCACACCCCACCCTACATCGAGGCCAAAGTCGTGGCCGCGATGCTGGAATTCGCCAAACGGGACCCCAGGGATTACCTGATCCTGAGACTGCTGAGCGATGCCGGATTGCGCCGCGAGGAAGCGGAGAACCTTCGCCTCAAAAACGCGGTTAACGGCGACCTGCATATCCGGGGCAAGGGCGATAAAGACCGTGTCGTGCCAATGACCGAGGAGCTGGCAAGGTGCCTAAAGGCCTACTGTGCCATGAAGAAACCCGACGATCTAGTGCTCGGGGTAAGCGGTAGCGCCATCTACCGCGCCGTCAAGAAGTACGGCCGAATGGCGGGTAAGCCGGAGATGAAACCGCACGACCTGCGCCATGCCTTTGCCACCAGGCTACTCG
>JBGOXU010000098.1:0-5375 GCA_041479305.1 Dehalococcoidia bacterium | reverse complement strand
TCTCCCCAACGTGGGAGAGAGTTAGAGTGAGGGGGATTCACCCTCACCTATCCTCTCCCGTCGAGGGAGAGGAATTATTCAATGAAATTCTAAGACAGTACACTAGAACCAATCAGAATTTGGGGGCTTGTCTTTCTTGGTAGAACTCTAAACCTGGTGAATCCTTCCGCAGTGGGGACACTTGACGGTATCTCCCCCGTGGTCCGGCGGGACCCGCAGTTTGGCGCCGCACGGGCAGTCAATCGTCCGGTAGCCGCTCAAGTTCCACAGCGCCTGGCTGGTCTCCCGGACCCGCGCCGCCTTCTCCACCTTCTCATCCACCGCCTCGGGTCGCGCCGCCCTCACCGCCACCGTCCCCGCGGCCGCCAGCGCCGAGGCGGGCAGCAGTCTTTGCTTCTTTGCCTGCTCGTAAGCCCGTTCGTAATCGGCGTAAGACGCCCCACCCATCGCTCTCAGGATGCGCACTCTCTCAGCAATGGGCGGATGGGTGCTGGTCAGGTTCTCGACCGACATCCCGCGCTTCTGGAAGGGGTTAATGGTGTACATCGGGGCGGTGGCTTTGTTTGCTGTGCGCACCTGGACATCGGAGGTCGCCAGCTTCTGCAACGCCGATGCCAGACCCTCCGGATAGCGGGTGTACAGCGCCGAGGAAGCGTCCGCCAGGTATTCGCGACGTCGGGATATGGCGAAGTAGAGCAGTTGGGCGGCAATCGGCGCCAGTATCATCAGAATGACGCCGACCAGGACGAGGATTGCCTGCCCCTGCCCCCCTCCCGACCGCGAGTTCCGCCGCCCGCCCCCACTCATCCCGCTGAAAAACATGATGCGCGTGGCATACCACGCCAGAATCACGATTGTCCCCAGCAGAATGCCCGCCATCGTCATCAGGAGGACATCTCGGTTCTTGATATGGGCAATCTCGTGCCCAATGACGCCCTGCAGTTCATCGCGGTTCAGTTTCTGCAGCAGACCGGAGGTCACGGCCAGCGCCGCCTTGTTGGGGCTGCGGCCGGTAGCGAAAGCGTTGAGGGCCGGGTCATCGACGATATAGATATCCGGCATCTTCTCCAGACCGGAGGCAATCCGCATCTCCTCGACGAGGTTGTACAGCCGCGGGAAATCGTCACGGCCTATCTTGCGCGCCTGGGACATTGCCAGGAAGATGCTATCGCCCTGAAAGTAGGCAACCAAGCTCATCACCGCCCAGACGATGAGGGCGATGACCAGCCCGCCGGTGGGGCTACCGAAGAAGTAAAGTCCCAGAAAGTAGCCCACCGCAAGCAACAGTAAGCCCAAGCCCAAGGTCAACACCGCCGACCTTATTTGGTTAGACCGGATTTGCTCCCACATATCTCAAGTTTAGGGGAAGCTGACTTTGGGCGCCACTTTCTCTTCCGGAGCCGCGACCTCGAAGAACTCGCCCCCCTTGAAGCCGAACATCCCCGCCATAATGTTGGATGGGAACATCTGGGTCTGGTTGTTGTATCTCAGGACGGAATCGTTGTAGTACTGGCGAGAGAAGCTGATTTTGTTCTCGGTGGAGGTCAGCTCCTCCTGAAGGGCCAGGAAGTTCTGGTTGGCTTTGAGGTCGGGATAGTTCTCGACGACCACTAGCAGACGGGCCAGCGCGCCGCTCAGTTCGCCTTCCAGCTTGGAGCGCTCCGCCGCCCCCTTCCCCACCCCGGCTTGCGCCAGGTTGCGGGCATTGGTCACCGCTTCCAGTGTCTGGCGCTCGTGCTGCATATAGCCCTTGACCGTGTTCACCAGGTTGGGAATCAGGTCGTAGCGCCGCTTCAACTGGACATCAATCTGCGCCCAGGCATTCTTCACCTGGTTGCGCAGCCGGACCAGGCCGTTGTACATCGCGATGACGATGATGACCAGCAGTACGATGATGCCGAGAATAACCCAGAGTGCGATTGTCATAGGCTGCCTCCTTAGTTGTCTTTACTTTTCGCTTTGAACACTTCTTCGATAAACTCGACCACTTTTTGGGCGCCGGGCCCGGCTTTGGGCTGTTTACCCAGTTGCTTAAATATCTGGCCCACCTCCCCGCCGTCCAGCCAGATGCCCTCGGCGCGCGGGCAGACGTCAACCAGGACTTCCGGCTCCTGCCCCAGAGTGGACTTCTTCATCTTTTGCGCGCACAGTGGGCACTTGCGTTTGTCCTCAACGCACCTGACTTCGCCCTTCTCCAGCATTTCCCTGATGAAGATGTCCGGCTTCTCCGATTCCAGCAGAACCTCCAGCTCGCCGGCATCGAACCAGACGCCCTTGCACTTCTCGCAATAGTCCAGCTCAATGTTGTTGTACTCGATATCGAGCATGCTCTGGCGGCAGACGGGACAAATCATCGTTGAAAACCTCGCAGTCCTTCAATTGTAGGGTCGTTTACTGGCGGTGTCAAGCCAAAGATTATGTGCCACTGCCTGCTTGCATAAATCCGCGTTAGTAGGTCCCGGGAGGTGAGACCTTTCGTCCTTCCATCGAAGGACTCAGGGTGACAGAGACCCGAGTGTCATTCTTCGCTTCGCTCAGAATCCAGTCCGTTGCGCGGACTTATGCAACTAAGCGCTACTTTATGTTAACTGTAAATTCTCTTTCCCGGGCCGTACTGAGGTCAGGCGCTTTGAGGTTAATCTTCACTTCAGTCGTCCCCTTCCGGCGGGCTTTGAAGCGGAAGTGCTGTTCCAGTCCCGCCTCAGTGCCTCTCATTCCCTCGTTAATCTCAAAGGTGCTGGCGGTCACCTCAACAAACTTATCATCGAACTCTTCGCGCCACATATAGCCAGAAGACGGGTTTGACACCACCGCGATGACGAATTCCTGGTTGACTCTTACGCTTATCGGCACCTTCTCATCCCGATAAATCACCGTCTCCCCCACCGGCCCCCCTCCAGCGCAGGCAGGCAGGAGCACTATCAACAACAGCAGCGCCGAAACCATAGTTTTCTTCATTTCCCTCACCATCACTTCTGCGGGACCAGTTTGATTTCATAGACCTTGGGCCAGAGCTTCCCCGTCACGAACAGCCGGCCCTTCCTGGTATCATAGGCAATTCCGTTCAGAACGTCGGCCTTGCCCGGGTAGTTCTCTCTCTGCAAAAGTCCGCCCAAGTCTATCCACGCCACTACCTCCCCCGTTTTCGGCGAGATGCGGGCGATGCGGTCCGTCTGCCAGACATTGGCGTAAATCTGGCCCTTGATGTACTCCAGCTCATTCAGCTTGACGACCGGCGTCCCCTCATAACTTACCTCAATCTTGCCCGTCAGGGCAAAGGTCTTCGGGTCCAGGTAATACAGCGTTGACGTGCCGTCACTCATAATCAGTTGCTTGCCGTCGTGGGTGAGACCCCACCCCTCGGTTAGATAGGCGAACTCCCCCACTTTTTCGAAGCTCTTCTTATCGTAGACAAAGCCGACTCTGGTTGTCCAGGTCAGTTGCACAATCCTATCGCCGAAGACGGTTATTCCCTCCCCAAAGAGAGCTTCCGGCAGGTTCACCGATTGCAGGACTTTCCCGGTGGTCAAATCGACTTTGCGCAAGCTGGACTGGCCCGCGAGGCCGGTACCCTCGTAGAGAAAGCCATCCTCGTACACCAGGCCCTGCGTGAAAGCCGCCGTATCGTGAGGATAGGAGTTGACCACCTCATAGGTGTAGGAGCTGGCTTCCTCAAGCCGGGAGCAGGCTACGGGGACCAGAAGCAAGACCAGAAGCAGGAGTAATATCCGTCTCACGGTCTAAATTTAGCATCTGGCGCACTCAATTGGCAAATAGGCGGAGAGATGCTATAATCACAGCGATAGAAAATTGAAAGGAGCCGCCAAAGCAGGAGCAAACCGGAATGGAAATCGAAGATATATCCAAGAACAAGAAAATCCTCATCGGTAGCATCCCCTACAACGTGACCGATGCCGAGTTCGTCAAGCCGGGCAAAGGCCGCGCCATCTATCGACTCAAGCTCCGTAACCTGTACGATGGCAGCACGCTCGACCGTACTTTTCATTCCGGCGATAAGGTTGACGAGGCGCCCATATCGACTCTGGAGGCACAGTTCCTCTACCGCGAGAACGAGGATTATATCTTTATGAATACCGAGACCTTTGAGCAGTTCCACGTCGCCGAGGCGGTGATTGGCGATAAGAAGAACTACTTCAAAGAGGGCACCGTCGTCCAGATGACGATGCTGGGTGAGAGGCCGATTGACGTCAACCTGCCAATCACGGTTGACCTGGCCGTGGTGAAGAGCGCCTTTACCACCCGGAGCGATACCATCACCGCGCAGATGAAGTCCGTTGTCATGGAGACCGGCCTCGCCCTCGATGTGCCCACCTTCGTCAAGGAAGGTGATATTATCCGGGTTGATACCCGTAACGGCGCCTACATGGAGCGGGTCACCAAGAAGTAGCATGACTGAGGATGAGCGGCCGTGGCTTATCCGCCTCAAGCCTAACCTGGAGCGCCGGGAGCTGGTCTACCGGTTTATCCGCGGCTTCTTTCGCGACGAGGGTTTCCTCGAGGTTGAAACGCCGGTCCGCGTTCCCGGCGTCGCTCCCGAACTCCACATCTTTCCCTACCGCAGTGAGGACTGGTTCCTCTCCACCTCCCCCGAGCTCCATATGAAGCGACTCCTTGCCGCCGGATATGAGAAGCTTTACCAGTTCAGCCGCTGTTTCCGCAAGGGGGAGCGGGGCAAGCTCCACAATCCCGAGTTCACCATGCTCGAGTGGTACCGCACCAGCGGCGACTACCGGCAAATGATACGCGACACCGAGCAGATGGTGATGAGCATAGTCAAAGGATTGAAGCTCAACCTGGTCATCGAGTACCGCGGCCGGCAGATTAACCTCACTCCACCCTGGCCCCTGATTACGGTGCGGGACGCCTACCTCAAGTCCGCCGGCTGGGACCCCACCACCGAATACGACCCCGTCCGCTTCGACCTTGACCAGGTGAACAAGGTCGTCCCCGCATTCGCCTCCGACCGCCCCACCATCCTGCTCGATTACCCGGCGCGGATGGCGGCGCTGTCTCGGCTCAAACCGAGCGACCCCACTGTTGCCGAGCGGGCCGAGGTGTTCATCGGCGGGTTGGAGCTGGCAAACGCCTACAGTGAGCTTAACGACGTCAAAGAGCAGGAGCGCCGCTTCCAGGCTGAAATTGAGCAAATCGAGCGGGAGCAGGGCTGGCGGCCGGCGATGCCCCAGCGCTTTATCAAGGCAATCGCCCACCTGCCCGATTGTGGGGGCATTGCGCTGGGCGTGGACCGGCTGGTAATGCTCTTCTGCAACGCCGCCACCATTGACGAGGTCTCAGCATTCACGGTGGATACGGCTTAATGGGGAATCTCAAAGGGACATCAGCGTACCCATTGC
>JBGOXU010000097.1:0-5386 GCA_041479305.1 Dehalococcoidia bacterium | reverse complement strand
AGGCACTGACGGAAAAAGATGAGGCTCGCGAGAAGGTATTGCCGCTCTGCCGCGAGGTCATCCGGCTTTCCAGCCAGGCCATCCGCGCCGTGCACCGCCTCGAGTACGAGCAGTCGGCGGAGTTATTAAAGTCGGCGCGCAGCCAGATGGACGAAGGGGAGCAGTCCGTCGCCCCCCACGGCGAGTTCCGCTTCGCCGGCTTCATCCGCGATGCCCAGAAAGAGTTCGCCGAGGGCAGTATTGTCCTGGCGCTGGTGACCGGCAAAGGCATTCCCTCCCACACCGACCTCCGGGTGGGCATCGCCGCCTACCTTAACGGGATGGGGGAGGCGGTGGGCGAACTGCGGCGCTTCCTGCTCGATAGTATGCGCAAGGGCGACCTCTCCCGCGGCGAGGAAATCCTATCGGCGATGGACGATATTTACAGCGTTCTGGTGACGATGGACTTCCCCGATGCCATCACCGGCGGCTTGCGTCATACCACCGATATGGTGCGCGGCGTGCTGGAAAGGACCCGCTCCGACCTGACTCTGGCAATGCGGCAGAAAGACCTCGAAGACCGTATCAAGAAGTTTGAGGGGAACCTCCGCTAACCCTCAAGGTAAGGGTTAGACCGCTTCTCCTCGCCGATTGTCGTCTCGGGGCCGTGCCCGGGGTAGACCACCGTCTTTTCCGGCAGAGTCAGCACTCTCCGGTGAAGGCTGTCCATCAGCTTTTCGTAGTTGCCGCCGGGCAAATCGTGCCGGCCGATGCCGTTGTTGAAGAGCGTGTCCCCGCTGAACAGGGTGCTGTCCGCCAGCAGGCAGATGCCCCCCGGCGTGTGCCCCGGCGTGTGAATCACCTTTAGCTTCAGGTCGCCCAGCTCGATGGTGTCCCCATCTTCGAGTTGCCGGTCGGCGGGCGGGGGCTGGGGAAAGGTGGCACCGAAGAAGACCATCGGCGGTAGTTCCAGGATTTCAGCGTCCTCGCGGTGAACGAGGACCTGGGCGCCGGTGGCTTTCTTCAGGTCCGCCAGCGCGCCAAAGTGGTCGGGGTGACCGTGGGTCAGCACGATGTACTTTATTTTGAGTTTCAGCTCTCCGATGGCTTTCAGAATTACTCCGGCCTCGTCAGCGGGGTCAATTATCAGACCCTCTTTAGTCGTCTCTGAGCCGATGATATAGCAGTTGGTCGCCAGCTCGCCGACGACCAGTTTCTGCAGAATCAAAGGCATGCCTCCTATACCTTGACGGGATACCTGCCGTACTCCTTGCCTGCCTCGTACAGAGCGAGGATATTCTCCACCGGCACGTCCGCCTGGATATTGTGCACCGCGCCCAGGACATACCCCCCGCCCGGCGCAAAGTCGTGCAGGCGGCGCTTGACTTCTTCCTTCACCTCGGCCGGAGTACCCTGCGGTAGGATACGCTGGGTATCGATGCCGCCCCAGAAGCTCAGCCTATCGCCAAACTCCTTTTTCAGCTTGGCGGAGTCCATATCCCGCGCCGCCACTTGCACCGGATGGATAACGTCCACGCCGCACTCAATCAGGTCACCCAACAGCTTGTAAATCGACCCGCAGGAGTGGAAGTGGATGGGGGCTTTGGTGTGTTTTTTCAGCGTGGCGATGAACTTCTTGTGGCGCGGTTTGAACAGCTTGCGGTAAAGCTCCGGCGAGATGATAGGACCGCTCTGCGTGCCCAGGTCATCGCCCGTGGCGACAACGTCCGCCAGGTCGCCGCCCGCTTTAAGTACCGCTTCACAGACGGATGATGTTTGCTCCACGGCGGCGTCAAACAGGGCGGCAGCCAGCTTCTGGTCGGCCGCCAGGTCGATGAACCAGTCCTCGAAGCCGCGCAGGAACTGGGAGAGGTGGACAAACGCGGAGGGCAGGTTCAGCACGATGGCATAGTCGGTATTGTTGCGCAGATTGAGCATTCGCTCGCGCAGGCCGCGGGTATAGCCGGGGTCACTGCCATCAGGGAGCTTGTACTTCTTGATGTCATTAATCGTAATCGGCCCGGACAGAGGCGATTTGACCATATCGTAGTACATCGAGCCGCGCGGCTTGCGGCGGGTCACGCCGTATTCATCGATGTAGCCGTCCGCGCCGTAGGGCTTGTCCGGCGTGGCGTCCGGATGTCCCGGGCCAGCAAACCGCAGGTCGATATCAAGCGTCTTCAGCACCTCCTCGTCGGGGAGGGCAATCTGCATAAACTTGTGCAGCAGCGTGGTATCGGTCTTGATGCCGAAGTGCGCCTTCAGCTTCTCGTAGGCGGCCAGGTGAATACTGCTGTTGCGCGTGCTGCCCAGGTCGAAGGGCACGCGGTCAGTCTCTTTGTGGCTTAAAGCCCGGAGCACTCTTTCCCGATGACTTAGCGCCATAGTCCACCTCCTTGCTTGAATGCAACTACGGGAAGACTACTATTTCCTCTTGGCGAGGTATTCTTTGGTCGGTTGCACAATGGTCTGGAGCGTGGGGCTGAGTTTCATCGGCGGGATGAAGACGCAGTAGAGCTTGAGGCTCTCGGTCTCGCTGGTGTTGCGGCACTCGTGCTCGACGCCCTTCGGGGCGATGATGATGGAGTCGACTTCCAGTTTGGACTTCTCGCCGGTGACACTGCCTTCACCGCGGCCATTGACGAAGATTATCTCGTCGCTGTCCGGGTGGGTGTGCAGTCCGGTGGTGCCCAGTGGCGGCAGGTGGACGAGCAGGACCGTGGCTTTATCGTAGCCGTTGGTCTCGGCGCTGGCGATGAGCCGGAGTGACCTCTCGCCCGGAGCCGGTGTCTTGGCAAAGGGGAATTCCCATCCCTGGAAAACTTGTTTCGCCATTTAGCCTCCTTTAATTGGCAGTAAACTGATTGTAGCGCGTCATTACGGCAAAGTCAAAACGAGGTGGATTGTCATTGCGAGGGCGAAGCCCGAAGCAATCCGCCTCAGGCGGGTTCTCCGCTTCACTCAGAATGACACTCAGAGGTCTTTCCCTTGCGTCTCTGCCTGAGCATACGCTAAACTGCAATATATGGCTGAAATCCGTCCTTTCCGTGGCGTGCGTTATGACCCGTCTAACGCTGGCGATTTGGCTTCGGTGATTTGCCCGCCGTATGATATCATCCCGCCGGAAATGCAGGATGAGTTGTACCGGCGCAGCGAGTTCAACTTCATCCGGCTGGAGTACGGTCGCGGCCTGTCCCAGGACACGCCGCAGGACAACCGGTACACCCGCGCCGCCACCACCCTTCGCGAGTGGCTGACGCAGGGTGTGCTTAAAGCTGAGGACTCGCCTGCCCTGTACCTGCACGACCACTATTTTAGTTGCGGAGGAAAGGAATACAGGCGCCGAGGTATGATAGTCCGTGTCCGGCTGGAGGAATGGGAAAAAAGAGTTGTTCACCCCCACGAGGACACGCTCTCCCAGCCTAAGAGCGACCGCCTCAACCTGATGCGGGCACTCCAGGGCAACACCAGCCCTGTCCTTGCCCTCTATGAAGACACGAAACGCTACGTCTCATCCCTGCTCGTCGCCAGCGCCAGGTGCCGACCGGAAATGAGCATTGCCGCTGACGGCGAGAGGCACGAAGTCTGGACCATCACCGAAAGTGAAGTCATCGACCAAATCCGTAGTAGTCTGGCAAGTCAGCCGCTCTACATCGCCGATGGCCACCACCGCTACGAAAGCGCCCTGGCTTACCGTTGGGAACAGCTGGTCCGCTTCCCGGACGCCCCGCCCGGCGCCGGCTTCGACTTCGTCATGATGGCACTGGTGGACTTCGCCGACCCCGGCCTGGTCATTCTGCCGCCCCACCGCCTCGTCCGCGGCATCCCCAAGCCCACCCTTGATGGTCTGATGTCCAGATTGAAGGCGTTCTTTGAAGTCGGCGGACTTTCCCGCAATACCCCTGATGCCGGGCAGAGGGTAGGGGACTTTCTGGCGGGAGGTGTGGGGGAGGTGCGGGTGGTGCTCTTCGGGCCGGGCAAGGAGCACCTGTTCCTCCTGCGACTGACGGACTTTGCCGCCACCGACCCTCTTATGCCCGCCTCTCATTCCGGGCTCTACCGGCGACTGGATGTCAGCATCGTTGACCATGTCATTGTCGAAAAGCTTCTCGGGATGGGTGCCGAGGAGAAAGCGTTGCTGGCTTACAGCCATGAGAGCCATGATGCGGTCCGTAGAGTGCTGGACGGCGAGTACCAGCTAGCCATTCTGCTGAGGCCGGTCCGGGCGGAGACCATCAAAGCCATCGCGGACGCCGGCGACCGCATGCCGCGCAAATCCACTTACTTCTACCCCAAAGCGCCTTCGGGACTGGTGTTCTACCGGTTTGTGGAGTGAGACTTCCCAGAGATAGCGGGGGCATTGCAGCCCGTTGAGGTACTTTGACTTGGACAAGAGGCTACCCGGCATGATTCCCTCCTTTAGAGTTGAGGATGTGTAATGACTGCTCGGGCTGGCGCGGGTATGGGAGCGGGGCTACCACCGAATTTCTCTGCTGCGCCTATTATACACTCGTGCCCCTCTACGTGGAACAATTCTGATTGGGAATCTTGGACCGGTAGGCACATCAACCCTATGGATTACTCGGGAATACCCCAAAGGTGTCCTTTACTGGGCCAATACTAGCTCGTAGTAAAGGAGGGCTGCCATGCTATTGATGGACAGCCCTCCTGCTCATCCTCATCAGTGCTAATTATGTTTTACCCTAGGGTTCATACTGGAAACGAGGCAGTTTCAGCCTAGAATAATACCATTGGTTCGACTTATTGGGAACTCTGAACTTTACGGTCTCTTCTCCGCGCAGGCTTCCGGAACCGCCCTCCGCACTTACCGGTATCTCCATTACTACCGTCGCCTCAGCAGGCGTGGTATCCACCCCGATACTCTCAGGAAGTTCAAGCACACCGTCGATAGTGAACCCAGCCCAACCGGCCCAATCATCGGTCTGGGGAGCCCACCAGATAGTCGTCTTGATTATCTTCAGACCTCCACCAGGAGGGTGACTGCTTCCTTTATACTGCCACATGACACCAGCCTTTTTCAGGTTCAATTCCCTGAAGCCCACTGTGTCATGCCCTGAACCGTCAGCTATGGAGATAGTTACGACGACCGACTCCTCCAGATCTGCCACCGTGTAGCCATCCGCTAGTTTGAGTCTGCCCGAAATGCTGAAAGTGTCATCATCCTTGTGTGTGGGCTTACCAAACCATTTGAACCATGAGTCCCCCCACCAACCCTTATACGGATTGTTTGTATCCTTAGCCCAATCGATAGTCATCTGGCTGATGACGAAGTTTTGGAATGAATTCATATTTCTAGTAAAGGTAGCCGTGACGGTCTTATCGTTGTTCATGACTAAGGTTGTCGGATTAGTATTACCACTCAGGTCACCGCTCCAGCCGGTAAAGT
>JBGOXU010000096.1:0-5407 GCA_041479305.1 Dehalococcoidia bacterium | reverse complement strand
GCCTGTTCCGCCTGCCGCGGCACCGGCGTTGCCAGTGGCGTCCAGCGACTTGAGGTCAAGATTCCAGCGGGTGTCCGCACCGGCTCGCGCATCCGTGTTGCCGGCAAAGGACAGGCAAGCTCCGGCGGCGCCGGCGACCTTTACCTGGTCGTCACCGTCCGGCCGCACCCGGTCTTCGAGTGCAAGGGCGATGACCTGTATGTTGAAGTTCCCATTCCCCTGACAGTGGCGGCGCTGGGCGGAGAAGTCCAGGTGCCCACCCCCAAAGGCAAGCTGACGCTGAAGGTCCCCGCCGAGACGCAAAACGGCAAGGTCTTCCGCCTCGCCGGACAGGGCATGCCCCACCTGGGCGAGTCGAGTCGCGGCGATATGTTCGCCAGGGCGAATGTCGTACTCCCCACCCATCTTACTGAGACAGAAAAAGAGCTATTCCGGAAATTGCAGGAACTCCGCCCCACCTAGGGGGTGATATAATGAATATAGAGAAAAACGAACCGAGGTACGTCATCAGCATCGCCGCCCAGCTTATCGGCTGCCCGGCTTACACCCTGCGCTACTATGAGAAAATCGGCATCATCGAGCCGCACCGCACCAGGGGGCGCCGGCTGTACTCGGAAAGGGACATCGCCCTGCTCCGTCGCGTCAAAACGCTGGTGGACGATATGGGCGTCAACCTGGCGGGGGTAGAGGTCATCCTGCGCCTGATGCAGAGAATGGCCGAGCTTCAGGAAAGGCTGAAGCAATTTGAAGACGAAATGGACCAGATGAGGGAAGAATAAATGAGACCGGAAAAGTTCACCGAACAGGCACAGGAAGCATTAGCGCTATCCCAGGAGCTTGTCCGACAGTATAAGCACAGCCAGTGGGATGTGGAGCACATTCTGCTCGCCCTGCTTCAGCAGGAAAAAGGACTGGTCGGCGAGATTCTGAGAGAGCTGAAAGCCGATGTTGATAACATTCGCCAGCAGGTAGATGCCGCGCTGGCGAGGGCGCCCAAGGTCACCTTCGATACCGGGCAAATCTACGCCACGCCGCGCGTCGCCCAATTGCTTTCCAGCGCCAACGCGGAAGCCGAACGCCTTAAGGACGAATTTATCAGCACCGAGCATATCCTCGTTGCCATCGTCGGCGAGGAAAAGGGCGAAGCCGCCGCCATTTTCGGACGATTCGGCATCGATAAAGAGAAGGTCTACAAAGCCCTGCAGAAGCTCCGCGGCGGCCACCGCGTCACGGACGCCCGCGCCGAAAGCAAGTACCGCTCCCTGGAGAAGTACGGCCGCGACCTGACCGAGCTTGCCCGCCAGGGAAAACTCGACCCCGTCATCGGACGCGAGATGGAAATCAAGCGCGTGATGCAAATCCTCACCCGCCGCACCAAGAACAATCCCGTCGTTGTCGGTGAGGCCGGTGTGGGCAAAACGGCCATCGCGGAGGGGCTTGCCCAGAAGATTGCCGCCGATGATGTTCCCGACTCTCTGAAGGGCCGCCGCGTCATCGCCCTGGATATGGGCGCGCTCGTTGCCGGCAGCAAGTTCCGCGGTGAGTTTGAAGAGCGCCTCAAGGCGGTGATGGATGAAGTCCGCCAGGCGAAGGGCGAGATTATCCTGTTCATCGATGAGATTCATACCGTGGTCGGCGCCGGTGCCGCCGAAGGCGCCATCGATGCCAGCAATATGCTCAAGCCAGCGCTGGCGCACGGCGAACTGCAATGCGTCGGCGCCACCACCCTGGATGATTACCGCAAGTTCATCGAAAAGGACAAGGCCTTAGAGCGCCGTTTTCAGCCGGTCTTCATCACGGAGCCGACCGTCGAGCAGACGATTGAAATCCTCAAGGGCTTGCGCCCGCGATATGAAGCCCACCACAAAATCAAAATCAGCGATGAGGCTCTAGAAGCCGCCGCCCAGCTCAGCCACCGCTACATTTCCGACCGGCATCTGCCGGACAAAGCCATCGACCTCATTGACGAGGCGGCAAGTAAACTGCACATCGACCGAGAAAGCGCGCCCCCTGAGCTTCAGGCAATGGAGCGAGAGATAAAGCAAATCACGGACGGAGAGGAAGCCGCTTCCCAGCGCCAGGACTACCAGAAGACAACGGAACTCAGGACAGAGCGACTGCGCTTGGAAAAAGAGTACAACGAAGCCAAGCGCGAGTGGCTCAAGAAAGAGAAGATTGAAGAAACGGTCACCGCCGAGCACATTGCCCAACTCATCTCCAATTGGACCGGCATCCCGGTGTCCCAGATGCTCGAAGGGGAGGCGGAAAAGCTCGTCCGTATGGAAGAGCGCCTCCACGAACGGTTCATCAACCAGGAAGAGGCGGTCAAAACCGTTTCCGAAGCCATCCGCCGGAGTCGCGCCGGACTCAAGGACCCCAAACGGCCCATCGGTAGCTTCCTCTTCCTCGGTCCCACCGGCGTCGGCAAGACGGAGCTGGCGCGCACTCTGTCCTGGTTCCTCTTCGGCGATGAGAACGCAATGGTCCGCCTGGACATGTCCGAGTACCAGGAGAAGCACACCGTCGCCCGGCTCATCGGCGCGCCGCCCGGCTATGTCGGCTTTGAGGAAGGCGGTCAGCTCACCGAGGCGGTGAGACGCCGACCCTACCGCATCATCCTGCTGGACGAGATTGAAAAGGCGCACCCGGAAGTCTTCAACACCCTGCTCCAGGTGATGGATGACGGCCGCCTCACCGATGGTCACGGACGCACCGTTGACTTCAAGAACTGCGTCGTTATTATGACGAGCAACGCCGGCGTCGAGCTTATCAAGCGGGAAAGCGCCATCGGCTTCGTCACGCCCAAGAACAAGGCTAAGGCGCAGAGAGAAGGCCACGAGGCGATGAAGGAGAAAGTTCTGGCGGAGGTCAGAAAGATTTTCCGCCCCGAGTTCCTCAACCGCCTCGATGACATCATTGTCTTCCACGAGCTGACGGCACAGCAAATCCGCCGTATCGTCGACCTGATGGTGATGGAACTGCAGAAGCGTCTCGCCGAGCGCAAGGTCAAGATTGAGCTGACCAACAAGGCCAAGGACTGGCTGGCGAAAGCCGGCTACGACCCCACCTACGGTGCCCGGCCGCTCCGCCGCGTCATCGAACGCTTCGTGGAGAACGCTCTTGCCAACAAGCTCCTATCGGGCGAGCTTAAAGAGGGCGATACCGTCCTGGTCGATGTCAGCCGTGACAAGCTGACCTTTACCGGCAAAGCGTTAGCTAAAGTAGCCGTCTGACCGCCGGATGCTCTATAATAGGGCTAGACGGGTAACTACCGAGGAGGCTTCCGATAACTGAGACACCCCCCCATGTCCATGAATCGAAGAAGTGGGCTGGCACCCGGGCCGCTCTGGCCCTGGGCATTATCGGCGTTATCCTCACGCTGCTTATGGCCGCCGCCGTCGTCTATTTCCGTCACGCCATCGAAGGGCTCGGCGGCTACGGCTACCTCGGCGCTTTCGTCATCAGCATTATGGGCGGCGCCACCATCATTATCCCCATCCCGATGCTGGCAGTGGTCTTCGCGCTGGGCGGAGCGCTAAAATATACCTGGCTGCTGGGCGTGGTCTCCGGCCTGGGCGAGACCGTGGGCGCCCTCACCATCTATATAACGGGGTACGGGGGCGGCGCGGCCATCGCCAAGGGCTTCCACGGCAAACTGCAGGTGGCCTACGAGCGTATGATGGCACAAATGCAGAAGCGAGGTTCCTGGACGCTCTTTCTGCTGGCCTCGGTGATTAACCCCTTCTTTTATCCCGCCGCCCTGGCCGCCGGCGCCCTGCGCTTCGGCATCGTGAAGTATTTTGTTGTCTGCTGGGCGGGCAAGACTATCAAGGGCTTGACGGTAGCCTACGCCGGCTACTACGGCCTGCGTGGAATTCTGCAAGCTCTCGGCGTGCCGCTCTAACTTTCCTCAATCGTTATCCTGATTACCTTCGTCCCCAGGAAGTTCGGGTTCTGGCTCGGGTCTCTGGTCTTCAGTTTGTTCAGGACATCCATCCCCTCGATGAGTTGACCAAAGACGGTATGCTTGCCATCGAGACCGGGTTGCGGCGCGTAGGTAATGAAGAACTGGCTGCCGTTAGTGTTGGCGCCCGCATTCGCCATCGATAGCGCGCCGGCGCCGTGCTTGTGGGAGGTGAACTCATCGGCAAAGCGATAGCCGGGGTTGCCCATGCCGGTGCCGGTGGGGTCGCCGCCCTGCGCCATAAAGCCGGGCAGGACGCGGTGAAAGGTTGAGCCGTCATAGTACCCTTCCCGCGCCAGGAAGACGAAATTGTTCACCGTTACCGGCACGTCTTTGGCGAAAAGCTCGATGACCATTTTGCCCACTTCCGTCTCGATGACGGCTTTGTACTTCTTGTTGGGGTCAATAGTCATTGCCGGCGGAGCGGAGTAGGTCTTGGGCTTGGGCGCCGGAGCCGGGGCCGGAGCGGGAGAGGGCGCTTTGGGCGCTGGGACTGGGGTTGGAGCGGGAGCCGGGGCGGGCTTGGGGGCGCACGCTCCCAAAATCACTGAGGCAAGTAAAATCATAACTGCGACTCCTATAAAGAACTTCTTGAACATCGCTTGACTCCTGTAACCACAATACTTACCTCAGATTTTAGCTTACCCGCGGCAGATTGGCAATTGGCTGACTTGCCTTTTGCGGGCAATTTCTGGTAGATTAGATATTGGTACGCGGGCCCGTAGTTCACTTGGGAGAACGTTTGACTGGCAGTCAAAAGGTAGGGGGTTCGAATCCCCCCGGGTCCAGTTTGAAGCTAAATTAGAGCGGGCGTCCGAAAATGAATGTCTCTAAACCTTTTGATTACTCCGGATGTTCAGGCACAACCCCTAGCTAAGCTACATCTTTTGACTTCCCTGGATGACCTCAGCCGGCAGCTGGAAATGTTCCTGCTCGCCGGTAAAGTCAGCGGGCTTTCCGACAGCACCATGGTCTTTTACCGGCACCGCCTGGGCGCTTTCCTGCAGTTCTGCAAAATCTCCCAGCTCCGCGACATCGCCGCGGTCACTCCCAACCATGTGCGCTATTTCCTGCTCGGGCTGCAGAAGACGAATAATCCCATTTCCGTCCATAGCTACTTCCGGGCGGTGAAGCGCTTCTTCAACTGGCTGCGGCAGGAAGACGTCCTCAAGGCCTCGCCGGTCCAGAACATCCGGCTGGGGCGGCTTCCCCAGCCTATCATCCGGCCTTTCTCGCCAAAGGATATCAACAATCTGCTTCTGCTGTGCTCCGGCGATTCCTTCCTGGCGCTCCGCAACCGGGCGATAGTCCTCATCTTCCTCGATACCGGGCTGAGAGTCTCGGAGCTGGCCGGCCTTTCCCTGGCGGATATCGACCTCGTCCGCGAGACTTTGAAGGTCAGAGGCAAAGGCGGCAAGGATAGGCTCGTCCGCATCGGCAAGG
>JBGOXU010000095.1:0-5417 GCA_041479305.1 Dehalococcoidia bacterium | reverse complement strand
CGCACGATGGTTAGGCTTTCGCTCATCCCTCGTGAAGGCAAGTTCTTCATCCTTTTCGAGCAGAGCGCCAATAACGCATTGAGAATAGCCGAGCACCTGAGAGACCTGCTCTATAATTGGGAGAACGTCAAGGAAAAGGCGGCCAAAATCACTGAGTTGGAAAATGAGGGCGATGCCGTTACCCACCAGATTATCGCCCAGCTCCACCGCACTTTCGTCACCCCGTTCGACCGCGAGGATATCGCCCTGCTCGCCCACTCTCTCGACGATGTCACGGACAATATCGAGGCGGCGGTGGACTCGATGCTCCTCTACAAGATTGAGCGGCCCACTGACCGCGCCAAAGAACTGGCGGACATTATTGTTCAGGAGACGGGGGAAGTCGCCAAAGCCGTCTCGGAGATGCGCCACAAAGTCGAGCTTAAGCATATTCTGCGCCACTGCGTAGAAATCAATCGATTGGAGAACCAGGGCGATGGCGTCTACCGGTCAGCGCTGGCGGAGCTCTTTTCCAATGAGAAGGACATTGCCGCCATCATCAAGTGGCGCGAGATTTACGAGTACATGGAGAACGCCACCGACCGCGGTGAAGACGTCGCCAATGTTCTGGAAGGCGTCGCCCTAAAGTACGTCTAGGCTCCCGGACTCAGGCGTTTTTGCCGGTAAAGAGTGGACAATCAGGAATGATAATGACGCTGGTCGTACTCGCTCATTTTGCTTGTCAACGCATAGTAGATGTTTAATTATATGAGTCATACTCCCGCTTCGCAGGTTATATGGCATCCACAAGCTTAGCGTTCATAGTCTTTGTCATCCTCATCGCGCTGGTTTTTGATTTCACCAACGGCATGCACGACGCGGCAAACTCTATTTCCACCATCGTTTCCACGCGGGTCCTGTCACCAAGACTGGCAGTCATCTGGGCGGCGTTCTTCAATTTTGTTGCCTTTCTTATCTTTGGCACTGGAGTTGCGGTGACCATCGGCAAGGGTATGATTGACGTTCAAACCGTGACGGCGACGGTGATTCTGGGCGGGCTTCTCGGTGCGATTTCCTGGAACATGATTACCTGGTTTTTCGGACTGCCCAGCAGCTCTTCCCACGCGCTCATCGGCGGCTACGCCGGAGCCGCCATAGTAAACAGAGGCTTTGGCGTCATCATTGCCGCCGGCTGGTACAAAACGTTAACTTTCATTGTTTTGGCGCCCCTCATCGGCCTGCTTCTGGGGTTCTTGTTAAGGGTTGCTTCCACATGGATTGTCTACAAGAAACCGCCGGCGGTCATTAACGCCTGGTCGCGGGTCTTGCAGCTTTTCTCGGCTGCCCTTTATAGTTTGGGACACGGCGCCAATGATGCCCAAAAAACGATGGGTATCATCGCCAGCCTTCTCTTTGCCGGGGGCCTGCTCACGGAGTTCAGCGTGCCCCTGTGGGTTGTCTTGAGCGCGCATGCGGCGATTGCCCTGGGCACCCTGAGCGGCGGCTGGAGGATTGTGAAAACAATGGGGCAACGAATCACCAAACTGCGGCCGATTGACGGCTTCTGCGCGGAGACGGCAAGCGCCACCAGTATTTTCCTGGCGACTCATCTGGGTATTCCGGTGAGCACCACCCACGTTATCACCGGCGCTATCTCCGGAGTTGGCTCCGTCAACCGGTTGTCTGCCGTGCGCTGGGGGGTAACCCTCAGGATTGTCTGGGCGTGGATTTTCACCATACCAGCATCCGCCCTTCTCGCCGGCTTGTTTTTCAGTCTGATTAGACTGGTTTTCTGAGCTACGTAGAATGCTTGTGTTGTCAAGGAGGTCTCAATGCTGAAAGACCTGGTATCGAAGAATCGCAGCTACCGGCGCTTTGACCAGAAATTCGCCGTCAAGATGGAGACTTTGCGGGAGCTGGTAGACCTGGCCCGATTATCCGCTTCCGGCGCCAACCGTCAGCCGCTGAAGTATATCCTGTCCGCCGACCCGAAGAAGAACGCCTTGATTTTCCCCTGCCTGATGTGGGCGACCTATATCAAGGGGTGGGGTGGCCCGGCGGAAGGGGAAAGACCATCCGCCTACATCCTGGTCCTGGGCGATACCGAGATTGCCCAGTCCTTCGGCTGCGACCACGGCATTGCCGCGCAGAGCATTATGCTCGGGGCGGTGGAGAAGGGGCTAGGCGGCTGTATGGTTGCCTCAATAAAGAAGGACGTCCTGCGTAGCGTGCTGAACATCCCGCCCAAGTACGAGATTCTGCTCGTCCTGGCGCTGGGGAAGCCGGTGGAGAAGGTGGCGATTGACCCGTTGGGGAAAGACGGCGACATTAAGTACTACCGCGATGCCGAAGGCGTCCACCACGTCCCCAAGCGCTCCCTGGACGATATGATAGTGGGCTAACTCGCCCTACACCGCTTACTATAGAACAAAATATACTGACTTCGATATCTACAAAAACTAATGTAGAAAAAATCTGAACATTCGCTTTACGGTGAGTGAGTGGGTTAGGACTTCCTAATTCATTTCATCCACCGTAGCGAATTTCGAGAAAATGTTATATACTTTGTATCGTACACGGAATTTTCTTCTTTTTTGAGGAGCAACTGCTATGAAATTACGTCTTTTACCGAGTATTGTGATTATAGCCGTTTTGCTGGTGTCTGTTTCCTGTGCCCAGGAGAGTCCTGCTCCTGAGCCTGTGGTCAAGGTTTTAGAAATCACCTCGGCAATTTCAAAAAAGACCTCTTACTCAGATTTGATTCCCGATAGCACACCGGTAATCTCAACAAATATGAGTTATGTTATGAGGGGAGAGTTCAGCTTCCTGTCCATTTACGAAGACGGAGAAATTGTCTATATCGAAGAAAAGGGGCTACGGTCGCCAGGTTACCCAGCAGCGATACGAACCTGGAAAACAGGCAAGCTTTCCCACGAGGAGTTGGATAGCCTCCTTGGTTTTGTCAAGAATAGTGGCTTTCAAAAATTGAATAACTACTATAAATTCCCCAGTAAACCCACACAGGGTGGTGGTTTTAGCATGGGAGATATGGATTATGCCGTGTCTGTTAATTACGCAGATTGGCACCAGATGGTATATGCCATCGGCTACCTGACCCCTGACCAGGGCCTGACCTACCCGGATATGCCCTCTCCGCTTGAAAAGCTATATAAAAAGCTCAGGGACATTACCGTCAACGGGACACAGGAAGTTGCACGTGAGAACATCACGGCTTCTCTGGCGTGGGAGTAACGACGGAAAGCCCAGAAATGCCGGATGAAGGTGTGAAATAAAAAAGATAATCGTACTATTAATGCTGTTCCTGTTAATGGTGTTTGTTTCCTGGCCCAGGACAGACCGCCTCCCTCGCCTTCGTCTCAAGTCCCGGTTGAGCCAACACATGCACCAAAACCGGTACCTTCGCCGTTGCCAGCACCATTTGTCCCCCCGGGACCTGGCACTCCCGGTTTGGCTAATGATGACATTGTCAGTGCCCCGGGTGGGTTTACCTATCGGGCAAGTATTCACCAGCAAGGTCAACCGGACTGGCCACCCATCCAGAGGTCTGAGACGGCTTTAAGTACTCCCTCGGGTTATATAGGCATCGGACATAGGAGCTACATTGAAACCCTTGCTGGAGAGACTCGAAACAATATCATTTACCTTGATGCCAACAAAGTGCCCGAAATAGCGGACCCCATTAAGGTGGACTATCATCCCGTAGGTCTGCCTGATGGCATCACTCTTGTGCGGGGCATGCAGGGATATGGTGGCATCGGTGGTCAGGATAGGAAGTCTTCCCGGGTAGTGCTTGTCACACAAATCGCACCAACCGTGAAGCCCGGAGATTATCCTTTTTTAATCCAGCTTGAGTATGAGGGGGAAATTTTCGGCAGCCTTCCGGTCACCGTTAAAGTGAAGTAAGAAAGGACAATGCTGACAGCTAAAAGCTGGCCAACCTTTACATAATATATCCGCCCTTTACATAACCCCAAAAACGACTCACGCTCAATCAGCTTCGAGTTGTTTCCCCTTTTTGGGGGGACCTTCAAAAACGAATCTGCCGTTGTGAGTGACATCAGGCTGTTACAGCCCGATGCGGTCGGCGACCTCCCGCATCCCCATAATGGCATCGGTGATGAGGTCGGCCAGCTGCGCTCCCATCATCTGAACGCCCTTCTCGATAATAGCGCGGTTGACACCGGCGGCAAATGTCTTGTCTTTCCACTTCTTGATAACGGATTTGGCTTCCATGTCCTTGACGCTCCGGGAGGGGCGGACGAGGGCGGCGGCCGTGATTAGCCCGGTAAGCTCGTCGATGGCGTAGAGAGTCTTTTCCAGGTCAGTTTTCGGCTCAACGTCAGTGCAAATGCCCCAGCCGTGCGAGGCGGCGGCGCGAGCGTATTCTTCGGGCCAGCCCCGCTCCGTCAGGATTTCCGGCGTCTTCTTGCAGTGCTGGTCGGGGAAGCGCTCGTAGTCGAGGTCGTGTACCAGCCCGATGATGCCCCACTTCTCCACATCCTCGCCCTTCTTGCGGGCGATGTAGCGCATCACCCCTTCCACGGCGATGGCGTGCTTGAGCAGGCTCTCGCTCTTATTGAACTCCTTGAAAAGCGCCATTGCCTCTTCGTAGGTCGGTATCTTTGCCATCTTAGCTCCCTTCTAACAGTTCTTCGATTGCCTGGGCGAAACCATCGCCACAGCTGTCAACCACCCAGTCGGCGACGGCCTTAACTTCTTCCGGCGCCGAGCCGATGACGATGCCCAGCCCCGCCCACTTCAGCATACTGATATCATTAGGCCCATCGCCAATTGCCACCGTCTCGCTCTGCTCGATGCCCATCAGGCCCGCCAGGTGCTTGAGGGCATTTCCTTTGCCTGATTCCGGGCTGACAATCTCGCAGAACATCGAGTGCACCTTAGTTACAATCAGGCTCTTGCCAAAGTAGTCGTTCAGGTGGGCGATGAGGCGGTCGATGTGGGCCGCGTCGCCGCGGGCGGCAATCTCGGTCGGCTCTTGCTTCAGCACCGAGAGGAGGTCGCTGACCACGTTCAGCGGGACGCCGTTGCGTTCGGCATACCAGGCGTCCTTTTCGTGCGCGTTATCGACGAATAGCTCATCGTTGATGTATAGGTACTGGTGCGTGCCGATGCGCCGGATTTGCTCGGTGATTTCGCGGGCGAGCGGGACGGACAACGGCTTGTGCCACAGGATAGCTTTATCGTCCGGCTCGCGGATGAGGGCGCCCTGGTAGCAGATAAGCGGGTCGGACAACCCTAACTCCTGCGCGAACCGATTGCTGGGCCGGTACATACGGCCGGTGGCAAGCGTTACCTTAATCCCGGCGGCGATGGCGTTTTGCACGGCTGCGCGGGCGCTGGGAATGACTTTGCCTTCCTGGTTGATGACGGTGCCATCCAGGTCAATGGCGATGAGT